>JAQVEM010000149.1 GCA_028697935.1 Actinomycetota bacterium | reverse complement strand
TAAAAGAAGTAACCGAAAAATTATTAATACTTCTTTCACCTATAACACCATTTATTACTGAAGAGTTATGGATGATGTCTGGAAATGCCGGGAGCATCCATAGAGTCAGATGGCCTGATTATGATAGTGAGATGGCGCGGGAAGAAATGATTACAATTGTTTTTCAGGTAAATGGAAAGCTCAGAGACAGAATGGATCTGGCTGCAGATACCCCGGAAGAAGAATTAAAAGAACTGGCTCTTTCTTCTGAAAAAGTACGGAAGTATATTGACGGTAAACAAGTAATAAAAGAAATAGTGGTGCCCGGGAAGCTTGTAAATATAGTGGTAAAAGACGGAAATAATCCTTAAAATTTTATCAATTTCTAACTTATACTTATCTCTTAAGGCTATATTTTTTCTGGCCCTTACTTAAATTTAATATTTTTATAATTAAGACTGCATCGGGATTTTTAAACCCCGGTTTCTAATAATTTAAGAATTGAACGGCAGAATGCGGGCAGGTCTTCAGGGGTACGAGATGTTATTAAATTGCCATCTATAACAGCTTCCTCATTTAGATATATTCCACCTGCTGATTCAAGATCTCTGGCTATTTCCATATAGCCCGTAACTTTTTTGTTTTTTATAATATCTGCCTCTGCCAGCATTAAACCACCACGGCAAATTGCAGCAATAATTTTATTCTGATAGAAAGCCTCTTTAACAAGAGTGACCATTTCTTTAATCTCCCTCATTTTAACAGGAGCATTCCCTCCAGGTATAATTATAACTGCGGTATTGCTGAGATTAACCTCTGAAACTAAAATATCTGATTTCACAGGAACACCAAATTTACCTTTGTATTCTTTACCGGCCTTCATGCCTGTGACTTTAACGGTAAAACCGGCTTCCTTAAATCTATAATAAGGATAAATAACTTCTTCGTCTCTAAAGCCATCTTCTATTAATATTAATATTTCTTTTCCCATAGTTGTTCCTCCGTGTTAAATTTTTAAATTTAATGATATTACTTATTACTGATAATCAGCAATGTTTATTGCCACTTTTTATTACTTTATTATTAATAGCTACTAATTCTGATTACCGGTATTGTTAATATATCTGTCAGTACAACTAATTGTTGATACTAATAACTACTGTATAAAAATTTATTATTAATACTATTAATTATTGTATCAGAATTTCTTCCTGTGTTAACTACCTGATTTTAATTAACTTTTTGTTTTCCTGCTTTATTAAAGTTTAAATTTATGCTAAAGTCTAATTACTTAAATACATAAATAGATAAATAATTTTTCTTTTTATATTTAATCTATCCAATTTGCATAGATTTTAAATAATGTTAATTATAGAAAAAGGCAAGTATTAGCATATATGGAGGGTAAAAATGAAAGAAATAACAGGCAAATTAAGGTTTCTTATTGATAGAACAAAGTATAGTAAGGGAAAAAATTTATACATTTCAATAATAGTTTTACTCGTTATCATAGTGGCTTCATTTATCATAATCTATATCAATATGAAGATGGAGGTAAAAAGAAAGGAGAACATACTTAGAAGTTATTATCAGGAAATAAATATTGCCGGCTATAAACCGGATGATGTCACAAAAACCGGTGCGGCTGGAACTAATAAAGAACCAAACAAAGGCAATGTATTAACCAGTACTGATGATGGTAATAAAAATAATAATGTCAGTTTAACCGCTGGCAGTAATGATGCAAATAATATGGGAAGCACAGGCAATGTAGTAGATAAGAATCTGGAAGTAAAAAAAATAAAAGTTTATATATGTGGTATGGTTAAAAACCCCGGCGTCTATGAAATTGATGAGGGAGCAAGAATAATAGATCTACTGGAGGTTGCAGGTGGCGAGAGCGAAGGTGCCTGTCTTGAAATTATCAATCTTGCACAGCTTGTTAGTGATGGCCAGAGAATTTATTTTCCATCAAAGGAAGAAGTAATGGATGAAAATAAAGGTGGAAGCTCTATTTTTTTTACTGAAGATTTATTAAGTGACTATCAGAGTACCGGTAATAAATTAATAAATATAAATGAAGCAAATCTACAAGAACTGCAAGAACTACCGGGAATAGGTCCTGCACTTGCTAATAATATTATCGAATACAGGAAGAATAATGGAGCGTTTAAAACAAAAGAGGAATTAAAAAATGTAACCGGTATCGGAGATAAAAAGTATGAAAAAATCTGCGAACTTATTTCAATTTGAACGATATAAAAAGAAAAATAGCATTATTCCTGCATAATAATTACTATCTTTTCTGGGCTGCTGGTTTGGTTACAGGGGTATATACTGGAAATGTTTTTAACTTAAACAGCGCCCGGCAAACTGTGATAGAGATGGTTACTGTGTTAGCGCTCCTGGCTGTTGAAATCACAGTAATTCGGGGAAATTTACACGGAAAAAATCCTGCGGATTTCTTTATTACATGTCTGATTCCATTTTTAATTTTATTTTTTGTCGGAGCTTTGATTGCTGGTGTACATGGTTTTGATGAGAATAATGGTATAATCTCTGCCATCTACGAGAATGAAAAACTTGATTCAAATAACAGGGCTTCTATTATTATAGAGGGGAGGGTATCGGAGCATCCTTCAAGAAGTTATAGCAACTTAAATTTTCCGGTAGCGGTAGATAAAGTAATCATCTGTGATCCAATCTATGATCCAGGCGGGAATTCTGTAAGCTTTTTAAAAGTAGGAGAAAATGTAAATGTTAGAATAAAAAATGCAGCAGATAGTTATATATCAAGGGATGATTATCTTAAAATAGAAGGAAGCTTTAAAGAGAATAATTTTAAAGGCTTAAAATATAGTAATCGCGGAAATAATGATACGGTATTTTTTACTGCAGATTATTGCGGTGTTGAAAAATCCAGGTCTGGTAGTCTGGTATATAAAATATTTGCTTTAAGGAGCAGGTTTTATAAATGTCTGAAAAATGCTTTTTACAGAAATCTGGAAAATGAAAATGCATGTATAGCTGAAGCTGTTATACTGGGTGACAGGAATAATTTGCCGCCATATTTGATAGAATCTTTTAAAAGATGTGGTATATATCATCTATTTGCTATTTCAGGCCTGCATCTTTCTTTTTTTACTTCTCTCATATATATAATTTTTAGAAGGAGGCGTTCATCAAATTATGTTCTCACAGCCATAATTATTTTTTTGGTCGGTTATAATTTTCTTGTAGGGATAAGAGCCAGTATGCTGAGGGCTTCAATCGCAGTTATTTTGATAAACCTTGCAGGAAAGTGGCACAGAGAATACAGTCATAAAATTATTCTTTTTCTATCCTGTATTATATTAATTATTTATAATCCCTGCTTTATATATAACGCTGGTTTCTGGATGACCTTTAGCTCTATGGCGGCACTGGCATTTATTTATCCCCTTATATTAAAAATTTCGGGAAATATTTTCATCTGCAAAAGTTCTGTATTTAATTATTATAAAAATATTATTTTTGTTACTTTATCAACCCAGATTGTCATGTTCCCGGTTCTTATTTATTTTTTTAATGAAGCTTCTTTAATCTCACCTCTTGCAAATATACTGGTAATGCCTGTTTTTTACATTCTTTTATCTATTATGATTTTTTCTTCATTTATAATAATAATCTGGCCGCCTGCAGCAGTGTTCCCTCTGAGGCTGGGTGGAGTTTTTTTTAACTACATTCTGGAAACAGTAGATGTTTTAAACAGGTTTGATTACTGCATTGTAAGTTTTGATGATTTAACTGTAAAAAAGATAATAGTTTTATATGTGATATTTCTATTCTTACTGTTTCTGACTTATATTTCAGTGAAAATAATCAAGAAGTAAAGGAAAA
>JAQVEM010000148.1 GCA_028697935.1 Actinomycetota bacterium | reverse complement strand
TGGTTTGCGCTTGTTCCGTATTTTATCGTTATATCACAGTCAAACATGCGCTCATCAATATTTCTGAGCTGGACTGCCGGGATATTATTTTTTGCAGGAATAACATTCTGGTTTACACAATACAGTTATAACCTGTGGTATCCTGTACTCGGCTTCCTTTCCATTTTCTTTATTTTTTATGGTGCAGCCTTTAAGCTTGTTTATGCAAATATTAAATGGATTTACTTAAGAATTCTTCTTATTTCCACTATCTGGATAGCAGTAGAGTTCTTCAGACACAGGACTTTTCTGGCTTTTCCCTGGGGAGTACTTGGCTACTCACAGCATGCATACCTGCCTGTAATGCAGATTTCAAAACTTACAGGTGTGCTCGGTGTGTCACTTCTTATAGTTTTATTTAATCTCTTTGTTACAGAAGTTATTTTATTTTTTATGGCCAGGAATAATTTTAAAAGCCTATCAACCAGTACCGGTCAAACCAGTGCCGGGAAATCTGGTGATAACCACAACCCCTCTAATATCATACACTCTGGCAATGACCTGCCCGGTACAGGACACTCGAAAACCAGCCTTTATGAATCTTATTGTAAAATAAAGATGCGCCCTTTTTTTAAAAATCCCCTCTTTTTATCCGGAGCAGTAATAGTCTTACTGATTATCATAAATGCTCTGGCTGGAGCTATTTATTTAAAAATTAATGGGAACAAATATTACGGTAAAAAGCTTGATATTGTTATGATACAGCCAGCTGTGTCTTTTGATGATAAATTTGAAGTTGATAGCGGTGTACTCATCCCAGATGAAACAGGTTCATCAGGAAAATATTTTAAGGACGGCACTGACCTTCTAATATACCCTGAAAGCGTAATATGGGGAACACTTGAGAGAGAAGAAAATAAAACATTCTACAGATGGGTAAAAGATACCGTAAAAGATGAGGACCTTTACCTTATGATGGGGCAGATACTCTGGGACGAAAACGAAAATTACTATAATTCTGTATGTCTCTACAACAAAGATCTCAAGTTACTTGGCAGATATAATAAAATACATCCCCTGCCATGCGCAGAATACATGCCATATCCCGATGTGCTTGGTTTTTTTAGTTTTTTAAATGTTGCAAAGTTAAACATAACACCATCAGATAAATTTATCCTTATACGCTACCCCGGGATGGGAGATATAGGTTCAAATATATGTTTTGAATCCACACTCCAGATTATTTCAAAAACATACAGAAAAATGGGCGCTGATATATTGTTCACTTTTACCGATACAGCAGGATTTAAAAATAGCATTGTGGGATGGCACCACCTTATATTTTCAAGAGTCAGGGCAATTGAGAATAACAGTTTCATGGTTCACTCAGGCAATAATGGCGTTTCTGCTATAGTTGACCCTTATGGAAGAATTTTGTGCAGAACAAGTATTGGCACAAGAGAGGTGCTTTACGGGAGTGTTTATTTTAATAACAATAAATCATTCTACTCTAAGTACGGGGAACTGATTCTTTATATATATTGCGTAGCAGTTTTTGCTATACTTTTATTTTATGTCTTTAAAAATTTAGCTGCCGGGAAACAGCATAGAAGACAGTTAAAATCCTGATATAACTTAAATACAATTTAGTTTATAAGAATTTGTTTTTGAATAATTTTGAACAAAAACTAAAAGAAGACAAGATTTATTTAAGATGAGAATTCAACATTTTTTATCAAGAACAGGGATTGCCTCACGAAGAAAGGCAGAAGCCCTGATTAAGAATGGCCTTGTAAAAGTTAACGGTAAGGTAGTATTAGAGCCTTTTTTCCAGGTAGATCCCGTGAAAGATAAAATAGAATTTAACGGGAAAGAGCTAAAGATTCCTGAAGAGCATACCTATATAATTTTAAACAAACCACGCGGTTTTGTTACCACAGTTTCTGATGAATTTCAAAGAAGGACAGTAATGGAACTTATCCCTTTAAAGGAAAAAGGACTCGTTCCTGTTGGAAGACTGGATAAAGACTCAGAAGGGCTGCTTTTAATAACAAATGACGGCGACCTCGCCCATCGTCTAACCCACCCTTCTTTTGAGATTGAAAAAGAATACGAGGTGGTGCTTTCAAAGACAGCCGGGGAAGAGCTTAAAAAAATGGAAAAAGGAATACAGTCTGGAGGAGATTTTCTCAGAGCGAATAGAGTCATTTTTAAAGGTAAAAATGAAATACTCGTCACATTAAAAGAGGGTAAAAAGAGAGAAATAAGAAGAATGTTAGAAGCTTTAGGCTACGGTGTAATAAGACTTAAAAGGATAAGATTGGGCAATCTTAAACTCTCAGACCTTGAGGTCGGGAAATGGCGGAAGCTCACAAAAGCTGAAGTCAGTAAGCTAAAAGAGCTCACAGACGGAAAAATTTGATTCTAAAGAGAAAAACTCTGCTCTTGCAAGTTTACAATTTATTTATATGAATCCCTGGACACCAAAAATTCTTCCTGGAAACCATCTTATTCTATTATAATTTTACCATTTATTTATATGAATTCTTGAGCTGTCATATCTATCAGATGGCTCCTTTTTCTCAGCAGGATACCCTAGAGAAACAATTGAAAATGGGACAATCCTTTCAGGAATGCCTAAAAGTTCTCTTATTCCTTTTACCCTGTCCTCCCTCGGATAGACACCAAGCCACACTGAACCAATTCCGAGATGCTGTGCCTCAAGGAGCATGTTTTCTGTTGCAGCAGCGCAATCCTGTACCCAGTAACCACTGTGCCGCTCCCTGGCCAGGTCAGCACATACTACAATAGCCGCGTTTGCTTCCTTTAACATCTGCGAGTGAGGGTGCACCTTTGTGATATCATTTAGTAAATTTCTGTCCTTAATAACTATAAATTCCCAGGGTTGCTGGTTACCTGCAGATGGCGCAGCCATTGCAGCCCTGATAATTTTCTCAATATCGCCATCTGATACAGGCTGGTCTGTATATTTTCTTATGCTCCGTCTTTCAAATATTTCTTTCACTTTGTACCTTATAAACTCCTCTTTAAATTTTCTAATAGTCCTATTTCGTGCCAGTATGATTTAACTATTTGACTATCATTTTTTCATGATTAGCTATAACGGGGACCAGTTTTTCCTGGACGTCAATAATTACCAGTACCCTGTCTTCCCTTTTAATTAGCTGACCGGCAGGGTGCCTATTTCCTTTTTTATTTTTTCCCGTTGTTTCACTCATATTTAAATATTAATTAACATCAATAAATATTAATGCAGCATTATAAGCTTTTATTAAACAGTAATGTTATCATTCAATAATACGCGTTTCAATACAATCAAGACACAAATCTAAATTATTAATAATTTTGAAAGTTAAAATCTTTTAAGTTAGTGATTATAGTAGTTAAGCTGTTATGAAGAGCATGATTTTATTTAAAGCAATAAAAGAATGTTTGCCTGTAAGATAGGAAAAAGATAGAATTTTCTGCTTAAATTTTCTGCTTAAAATTTTTAGCTTTTTTTAATATAATATTAAAAATTTTTTAAGTGATTAACTCCTATGTAACATAGTGAAATAAATACGGCAATGCAGAATCAAAAAGTTTTATATAACTCAAAAAAAATATATAGTGACTATGCTGGAAGAAATTATCTATATAAAGCTGAAGAAGCAATCATTGACAGGCTTTTTCCGGAGCTTTTAAATATGGATATGCTTGACATAGGAGTAGGTGGTGGGAGGACAACTATTTATTTTGCTCCTATAGTAAAAAGCTACACCGGTATAGATTACGCTCACCAGATGATCAGAGTATGCAGGGAAAAGTTTAAAGACAGATATGTTTTTAAGGAATCTGACGCAAGGTCAATGAAAGAGTATAAAGATAACTCATTTGATTTTGTGGTATTCAGT
>JAQVEM010000147.1 GCA_028697935.1 Actinomycetota bacterium | reverse complement strand
TTATCACTGGTTTTTGCATAGCAACTTCATGATTTCCTTCTATAGCACAGTAGAAAGGGATTTCTCCGTATTTATCAACGTGTATATCAATATAATATCCAGTATAAGTTCCTTCCTTATTTTTCTGTTCAAAGCTTATAGAAAACCAGTCAGGTCCGGCTTCTTCTGGCTCTTGAGTATAATCATCTACTTTAATTTCTACATCATAATCAAAAAAGTTTTCAAAACATTTCTTGCTAAAATCTTTAGCAATTTCAAGGGCCTCATCTTTACTGATTCTTTTAGCATCTTTATCTACTGGTGGCTCACCCATCATTAGCATGCCTACAAAATTTCCTGTATCAGAACTTACATAATACTCATACACATTATCTCTATATTTATATTCTTTGTTTATCTCACTTACACCTTCATACTCAATATTACCGTAACCAGTACCTATTATCTCTTTAATCTTTTCAATTCCTTCCTCTACTGTTGCCCTACCTGCTGGCTTTTCTTCAGGAGACTCTTCATCTACTTCCTCCTTTTGTAACTCTTCTTTATCTAATGCGGTAGATACATTTTTATTACCAATAAATTTAGCAGAAATATAAACTATTGAAATTACCAGCAGCAGTGCTAAAAATATAAATAAATATTTAAATTTTTTCATTAGTGTTTCTCCTATCTCATTATATAGTTAACAGGTGAATAATTATTTATTTACTTTACTCTACAATTTATCTCCTTTAAGAGCTTTATTATATATATTCGATAAATGTTACCTGTAAATTAAGGCAAGGAAGGCAAAAAAAATTTAATAAACTCCAGATTTTGCCGGCATAAGTTTTATGCTACCTCTCTGCCCATGGTGGGCCATGCAACGCATAAATAGTACAGGTAGTGCCACAATTAAAATAACGATTAAAGAAGCATCTTTAACTTCGCCTAATGCTTATCGCTTCTCTCCTTCCAGAGTTACCATTTGTTCTCCGAATCTCGAAACAAGTTTATTTGCCTTATCCTGAACTCTGGTAGAAAATTTTTTGCTATAGTTTAAAAATTTATTTCGTTCAACACCAATTAAAGACCACTCGCTAATATCGCTTGAGGCTTTACCAATGCTTATCAGGTAAAGTTGATCTAAGATGGCTTTCTCAGGTTCAGCTATGTAAATACCGTTATCTAAAATATAACCAAAAAAATATTCCTCCTTGAGTTGCCTGTATTCAACCTCTCTTTTACCTAACATTAACCTTTTTGATCTCCTGGTTGTAGCAAAGGTTAAAGTGTATGGTATCTGGCTTAAAATGCCATATCTTGACAAAGCAGATTCAAATGAAAGATATGAGGGATAGTAAAGCTCACCTGCGGCTTTTTCTAACTCTAAGCTCTGAAATGCTGGTTGATAAATACCTCTTTTTAATCTGATAAGAACTTCATTTTTTACCAGCCTATTTAGAGCCACATATAAACTGTCTCTTTTTAAACCTAAGATTTTTTCTAAATCAGCCACGGTAAAATAAGGTTTGTCAAGGCTCCTTAAAATCTGTATAAATCTAATATCACTCATTTCTCTTTTAGCCATTTTTCAATTAATCCCTTGTCTTTCTCCGGTAAAAACTTAAACAAATCACGCCTGACAACTTTTCTGTCTATCTTCCCAAAATCCATTGGTATAGTTCTGCCTTGCTTTTGGGCAATAAACCATAAGTCAAAAATATCTCTTATCCTTGGCGGTTGGATTGTTTTCTTCTCCTGCTTGATTCTTTCAAGACTCATGACCTGAGCCAGGACAGTCAGGCTGGTAACTTTACTGTTTAAAACAACTAAATTGTAGTCTTTATCTTTTTCTAAGTCTGCCGGTCTTATTGAAGCTTCAAACTTTATAGAAAAAGTTTGGTTCAAAAAATCTTCTTTAATCCGGAAAAGGCCAAAATATGTGTATGTTTTTTGGAGCGCTTCTTCAAGTTTTACTGTTTTATACTGCTTCTCTACTGCCTTAAAGATATTGTCTATTTTTGCTTTAGAGAAATCTTCAATAATAGAAAAATCCAGATCTTCAGAGAAACGAGGCGAACCGTAAGCAAGCCTTAAAGCTGTTCCACCCTTAAAAACAAATGACTTTCCTATTTCGCTTTCAAAAAGCTGTTTTAAGATAATCATTTCATATTCCTCACGAACAATTTGCTCCTGAGAAATACCCAGTTTTCTCTGTAAATCTTCAGCTAGTTGTTTATTCATAGAAACTTAATATAAATGATAAGTAATTATGATTATACTTTAGCTAATGTAATTTATCAAGGAGAGTCTTTGAAACCTGCCTGGTATTTTTTATATTTCTACCCTTAAAATACTGTTCTAAAATCTCATCAAGAAATAAATAAGTATTAATCAAACCTGAGCTCCAGAATGCCCGTAGGGCCACGATAATTAATGCTTTAATAAGTTTTTATACCTGTTATTTGCCTGTATTGTCAGGCTTTTTTTATAGTGTTACAGAAGTTACAGAACGTCTCGTTTCAGTTTACCCTGACATACAGTTGGCAGGATTGACTAACTATCTGCAGATTTATGGAAGGTATTTAAATGAAAAAGGTTAAAAAAGAGTAAACTTCAAAATCATATAAAAATTATTATAGCCAAATTTACTATTGAAGCACTTGAAACCATATCGGGCTTATAAGTGAGCTTATTGCAGCTATTATAGTAATGAACCCGAAAATTATACTAACGGCTAAAGCCCATGTTTTATGATTTTTCCTAAATGTAAATATAAAAATAATAAAAATCCATATCCAAATATTCAAAAATATATCCAAAATAGCACCAATAAAACCAGCCCAGCTTAAATAAATAAAAAAAGAAAGGAAAATAATAAGGGCGACACAACCAATAACAGAGTAAAAACAGATATTAAAAATTTTTTTATAATTTTTGGCAAAAGGTTCTCTATCTGTCATTTCTCACCGTTATTGTACCACCTCAATTTATTGGTTAATATTATACCCTAAATTTTAAAAGAGCAATTATTTTTTACTATGGTCTATTCTGTTTTTTAATAGACTCTCCTTCCATAAGTATATGATATGAACTTTGAGCAAGCCTATCTAAAGCAGAGTTACCCAGTATAGGATCAGGAAAGAATACCTGCCATTCCTCTGGTGATCTGGCAGAAGTAATAATTGTAGATTCTACCCTTCCATATTCACAACCCATTCCGCCTTCTTTAGCACCTTTTTTATAAGATCCTGCCAAATGTCATCAAAAAGAATGTTGCTGTTTTTAACCTGCTTGAAGGTTGTAAAAAGAAAAAAGCCGGTATTTTCAACTGCCTTGGTGGTTTTCATTAAATTGTTTATTCTTTCCAAAGATGTGGTAATGGTGAGGATTCTTAAGGATTCCGATTCAAATATGCTAAAATATTTTCCGGATAAAACATACCGGCTATAGCCTCTGACCTTAGCCCTTTTATTATTGCCAGTCAAGGTTATAAAAGCGTCCAGGGTATTTTAATTAAAACTGGCAAGCTTCTATATATTCTGATAAAAATAATCTCTCTGACGCATAGAAACAAAAGAGGTAATATATGCAGAATAATTCTTATGGAGTGAAAAAGATTCTACATGAAGAAAAGTGGATTGTTTCAAGACCTCCGGTTAAAGTATGATTATTAAGAATATTTTTTTACCCAGATTAACTCTTATTTAGCTTTATATATATTCGATAAATGTTACCTGTAAATTAAGGTAAGGAAGGCAAAAATAGGTTGCATTACTGTTCAATTCTTTATATTAGCTGATTTAACTAAAAATTATTCCTTTTTTACTTAATTTTGTTTAGAATGGAGGATATAGAATTTTACAAATTTTTCATAGGTTAAAAATTTTCATAGTCAATGCCTGAATTTATACACATGC
>JAQVEM010000146.1 GCA_028697935.1 Actinomycetota bacterium | reverse complement strand
TACACATTGGCAAATCCTCTTTTTACCATTTCCATATTAACAGATAAATCACCTGTATATACATATCTTAGAAGCCTCCCATACTGGTCTTTTTCAGATACATCTTTTTCAAGGAATACTTTCTTCCCGAGTACTATCATTTCAAGGGCTTCTTTTGCTTCTTCGTAAAAATACATCCCGTGCTCAGGAGTATTTATTCCGATAAGTCTTACCCTTCTTCCATCTGAAAGTATTATTGTATCACCATCTATGACTTCTTTAACTATTAAAGCACCGTCGCTACCGATTGCATTTAATTCATCGTTTACTTCATCTATTACCCTGCTGGTTATGTTATCAACATCAGCGCTTTCCACCCCTGCAGCCCCTGTATTATTTCCGTTTTCTGATTCAGAGCTGTTTACATTGCCTGTTCTATTATCAGTTTCCTGAATAATCTCATCTCCTGCTTCTCTATTATCTACGTCGATTTTTTCATTATCTGCATTGCCAATCATACTACCATCTATAGCTTTATTATCAGTATCTGTATAAAGGTTATTATTAGTATCATAAATGGCAGTATTATCGTAATCATAATAAAGACCACAGCTATAAGATAGACTGATAAAAATTATAAAGATAAAGAGAAAAATTTTTTTTAAAACAATCATTTATTAATTTTTTTACGTAATTCTGAAAGTTTCTTTCTATTTTTGCTGTTTAACTTTTTCTCCATAGTAAGGAATTTTTTATCTGACTCATCATTTAAACAGGTTATTTTTTGCATTATCTCTTTTTTTAAAAAGCTTAATTCTGCCTGGAATTCCCTGCAGGATTTACGATAAACATTTTCTCTGAACACTACTTTCTGCTGGGGGTAATCGGAAGTAACCACAAAAATTTTATTATATCCTTCTTTTTTATCCAGATCTTTTGAAGCTTTTGCTTTTTTACCTACCAGTTCTTCAATTACCCTGTCAGCTGATTCATTTCTTCTGGAATGGATAACTATTACTCCGTCAACAGTCTTGATGCTTCTTCTTCGATTCTCACTGTTTCTGGCATCAAAAACGACAACCAGATCACAATTTTTTTGACTTTTGTAAAGGGACAGATCGTTTATTAGTTTTTCTTTTATATATTCTATATTTTCTTTGTTTAATTTGCCCGCCCTAAAAAAGTTAAATATAAAATTATGGCCATCTATTATAATTAGATTCTCATCAGAACTTTGCTTTTTCAATTTGCTCCTGAATCCTGTATAAAATAATACCGCTGGTAACTGATACATTTAGAGACTGGATATCACCGCTTAATTTTATTGAAATCATAATATCACAATTTTCACTGACCAATCTGCTAATTCCCTTATCCTCACTTCCCAGAACAAGAGCCATTGGGAAAGTGAACTCGATTTCGCTCAGATATTTAACTTCCGGCGTTATATCCAGGGTAGTTCCATAAATCCAGAATCTATTATCTTTTAATTTCTTTATAGTCCTTACAAGATTTACTTCCCTGAATACTCTTACTCTTTCAAGCGCTCCTGCAGAAATTTTACTAATTCTTTCATTCAGTGCCACACTTCTTCTTTTTGGAACAATAATACCATCGGAACCAAATGCACCGCAATTTCTTATTATTGAGCCAAAATTACCCGCATCTGTTATGCCGTCAAGTATTACCAGTCTGCTATCACATCTTCCAGTTTTTTTTCTTTCATCAGTTATTTTATTGATCCAGTCATCAAGGTTTGCATAATTATATGGAGAGACAATAGCCAGGATGCCCTGGGAATTTATGTTTTTTGGAGAAACATCATAAAATTGGTCAGGATTAATTTTTTCTATAATAATATTTCTATTCTCTGCTTCCAGAATTATATTCTTTATTCTTCTGTCATTCTCCCTCTGGCTACTAATTATAATTTTATATATTTTTCTTCTACCAGCATTTCCTGTAATTAAAGAATAAACTGGGTTTATCCCTGCTATATATTCATAATTTATATTTTTATTTCCGATCATAACATATAATCTTTATTATTTTTTACTATTTACAGTTTTCCATATAGTACCTTCTTTTCTATCTTCCAGTATTATACCTTTACCATATAGATAATTTCTTATCTCATCGGCTTTTTTATAATCACCAGCTTTTCTTGCAACTTCCCTTTCTTTTATTCTATTCTCTATTTCGTCCTTTGTTATTTTTGTTTCAGCTTCTACACCTTCTGTCATTTTTAAAATTTCTTTTGAAAAGTTTAACCCTAAAACCATACCCAGTTCTTTTACTTTATCAGATGCACTACTCAAGTTTTTCTTTATAGAGGGACTGATTTTGAAATCAGATTTTTGTATTATACTATTTATATCCTTTATAAATTCAAAAATACCACCAATTGCCTTTGCAGTATTAAAATCATCATCCATTGACTCCCTGAAGCTATTATTAACATCTTCTATATATGATTCCAGCTTCGAGGCGATTCTTTTATCGCTCTCTTTTTCTTCTTCCATTTCACCAGAGTAAGTATTATGTTTTATAAGAAAATCAATATTTTTCAGGGTGGTTACAATTTTTTCCAGTGCTTTAGCCGCTTCTTCTAATTTTTCCATACTAAATTCGAGAGGACTTCTGTAATGTGTGGTAAGAATATACATTTTTATAACATTTGGAGAATAAATTTTAAGAAGATTTTTTAAAATCCAGTTTTCCTCAAGCCCCAGTGATTTTGACATTTTTTCCCTCTTTACTTCTATCATCCCATTGTGCAGCCAGTATTTCACAAAATCGCCTTCACCGGGAAAGGCTGCCTCTGACTGTGCGATCTCGTTTTCATGGTGTGGAAATATTAAATCCATACCACCACCATGAATATCAATATGCCTGCCCAGCAATGATGTTGACATTGCAGAACACTCAATATGCCAGCCGGGTCTGCCCTTCCCCCATGGGCTATCCCAGGACGGTTCTCCCTCTCTGGCTTTCTTCCACAATGCAAAGTCGATTTTATTTCTTTTTGAAAAATCATCATCTTCAGTATTTCTCATTTCATCAATATTTTGCCCTGAAAGCTTCCCATAATCCGGAAACCTGGCCACATCAAAATAAACAGAACCATCTACTACATATCCATAACCATTATTAATGATTCTTTCTATAAATTGTATTATTTCATTAATTGACTCAGTAGCCAGTGGCATACCGCTTAACTGGCCAACTTCAAGATTTCTCAGGTCCTCCAGATAAGCATTTATATACCTTGAGGTTATAACTCTAAAATCCACTTTTTCATCCTGTGCTTTTTTTATTATCTTATCTTCAATATCTGTGATATTCTGAACATATTCTACTCTGTAACCCAGATACTGAAGATAATTCCGTACCATATCAAACACTACAATAGGTCTTGTATTGCCTATCGAAATATAGTTATATACAGTAGGTCCGCAAACATACATTTTAACAAGACCTTCATTAATTGATTCAAACAATTCTTTTTTCCTGTGAAGAGTATTATAAACTTTTAGACTCACTGAATCCTCCCGCCATTAAATTATTTCTCTGTTGATTTTGTTATTTTATAAATTTATAGAATCAATAATACATACTTATTGGAATTTTGACTCAAAATATTATCTGGCAAAATTCTGAATTGTGATAACTATTTATTAAAATTTTTAGCTATAAATATTATTTATTTTCTTCCTTTAACTTTTTTACTTCTTTTTCTAAAAAATCTATTCTTGCACAGCAATCACTTAAAATCTCACTAACAGGGTCAGGCAGATTCATTCTGTGAAACTCATCTGACAGAACTTTTTCTCCACCAACCTTTACTATCCTTCCAGGAACTCCTACTACAGTACATCCATCGGGAACTGATTTAACAACCACTGCTCCTGCACCTATAATAACAT
>JAQVEM010000145.1:2084-3919 GCA_028697935.1 Actinomycetota bacterium | reverse complement strand
CTCTTATAGTTATATTTTTTGTTTTTGGCATAGTAATATATTTAATAGTTAAAGGAAGCAGTGCAATAAACTGGGAATTTTTATCCCAGAAACCAGGCAAAGGTATGAGAGAAGGTGGTATATTCCCTGCTATAGTTGGAACTCTGTATTTAATACTGGGAACTTTTATATTTTCGTTGCCAGTTGGGGTGCTGGCAGCAATTTATATAAATGAATACGCTCCAAAGAATAAATTTACCAGTATGATAAGGCTTTCAATTATAAATATGTCCGGTGTGCCTTCCGTAGTGTATGGATTATTTGGACTGGGATTCTTTGTTATAATGCTTAAATTCGGAAAATCTTTACTTGCCGGTTCACTTACCCTTGGTCTCCTTATTTTACCGGTCATAATAACATCTACAGAAGAGGCATTAAGGGTGATTCCTGATTCTTACCGTCAGGCATCGCTGGCTCTCGGGGCTACGACATGGCAGACTGTAACAAAAGTTGTGCTACCACGCGCTTTACCTGGAATAATAACCGGTTCTGTTATAGGTATAGGAAGAGCTGCAGGAGAAACTGCTCCTATAATATTTACAGTTGCAGCATTTTCCCAACCGGGTCTGCCAGATTCTATTTTCAGTCAGGTAATGGCACTGCCCTATCATCTATATGTTCTTGCAACGCAACTTACAAATACACCTGAAAATATGCAGTGGGGTACTGCACTGGTACTGTTAATAATTGTATTGATTTTCGCAATTCCTGCCAGTATTATAAGAAGCAGGTTGAGATTAATGAGAAAGGAATAGTGGGGAATTAATAAAGTGAGAAAAACGTTTAATGATAGACTAGAAGAAATTAATCAGGATGTAATATTAATGGGAAATCTTGTGCAGGAAGCACTTTATAACGCGGTGAAGGCTTTTACAGAGATGGATGCAGATCTGGCCCAGAAAGTTATAGATGGGGATGAAGAGATTAATCAGAGAGATATGATGATTGAGGAAAAGTGTGTAATCTTGCAGGCAGGTTTTCAGCCGGTGGCAAGAGACTTAAGATATCTGCATTCTGTGAGCATTATTATTAAAAATCTGGAAAGAATTGGAGATCTAACAGTAAATATATCAAAAATTGTGCGGAAACTTGTCAGAGAAGAAAGAAAACATCCAGATAAGGAAGTCATTGACCTTTATAATGAAATGGGAAATATTGTTAAAACGGAACTAAACAAAGCCATTGAATCGTTTAAAAATAAAGATATAAAGCTTGCTTTAAAACTAAGAAAACTGGATGAGATGGTAAATGAAATTCACAGTATGCTTCTAAAAAAATTATTTTCTTATCGAAAAAACGAAAAAGATATAGAGTTTATAACTAATATTGTTCTGGCAAGTAGATATCTTGAAAGAATTGGCGACCAGTCTGTAAATATAGCTGAACGGGTTATGTATTTTTTAAGCGGCGATTATAAAGTTCTTTATGATAGTGAATAAAATTCTTAATTTAAATCTTCTTTAAATTATTCTGATTGTGCATTGCACATTTGAATTGTGTTTAAATTATAAACTTGAATTGGACTTGATAAAATCAATAAGCTCATCTACCTGCGTAAAGGCCAGACATGTAACGGTATCAGCACCTCCATAGTATATTGCTATCCGGCCGGTTGGAGCATCATACAGTGCAGCACATGGAAATACAACATTTGGTGTATCCCCGACACACTCATATAACTCTTCGGGTGTCAGTAAAAATGGTTCGGCTCTGTGTAATACTTTCCATGGCTGGTTAATATCAAGTATCGCTCCACCCATACTATACTGAAACCCGTTACATGAAGTTAAAACGCC
>JAQVEM010000145.1:0-1984 GCA_028697935.1 Actinomycetota bacterium | reverse complement strand
CTCCATACAGGCACGCGAATTATGATAGGGGCATTTCCACATGCCTGCCTTCTCCAGCTTCTTGTTTACATTTCTATTTTTATCTACAGACCAGAACCATTCTCCATACTTCCTGTCAATTAAATATTTCTTTATGAATTCCCAGCTTTTAAGTGATGCATTAAGAAAGTGCTCGCTGCCACTAATCTGATATGCATTTAAAAAACCGATCATAGCTTCTGCCTGAGGCCACCAATCTCTATTAAAATTAGTTACTCCCTCTTTATTACCTTCATAATACAGACCTCCATCTGGAGCGATACCTTCTCTGAGTGTAACTTCTGCCATTTTGATTGCTATTTCTTTTACATCTTCTATAAGCTTTTTTTCATTTAAAGCTTCTGCAGCTTCTGATAAAAGCCAGCTCCCCTCTATATCATGCCCGTAAGAAATGGTGTCAGAGAGGCTTTCCCAGTTTTCACTAAAGAACAGTTTGAAATGATATGTGGAAGAATCTATGATATGTTTAATAATTATGTTTATCAGGTTTTTTAGCTGGTTGTGTAATTCAAGGTTATTCTGATTCCACTTATCTCTGCAGCGCAAAAGATTTGTATATGCTTCAAGAATGTGCAGACTTGTATTCATAGATTTTGGGGCATTTAAGTCTTCACTTCCGAGTCGCATGTCTTCTGCAGGTGACCAGTCCCTGTTAAAGGCATCATAATAGCCACCATATTGTCTGTCAAAACTGAATTTCTCTATGAGGCTAAAAATATCTTTAGCAAAATTAATGGATTCATTAAAACCGGCTGCCATATAGAACTCAGAGAAAGCATATATAGCAAAAGCCTGGGCATATATATGTTTTTTAACTTCAATTGGATTTCCTTTATAATCAACGCTCCAGTAAACTCCTCCGTATTCATTATCCAGAAAATTATCTCGAAGATAAAAATATGCACGATTTGCGTGTTCAAGGTAAAGTTTATCTCCGGATAAAGCATAGGCATGTGAAAAGGTCCACAGTATTCTGGAGCAAAGCACCGAACCTTTTGGAGCACGGGGATCAATAGTTAAATCATTTAGAACTAATCCATAAAAACCGCCATTTTTTTCATCAGGGGTCTTGTATGCCCAGAAAGGAAGAATATTTGTCTTTAGTTCTTTTTCGACTTCAGACCGGTATTTTTCCAGTTTTTCTTTAATCATCATCTTTAACCATATTTATTAAGCTTTGTAAGCAGAGTATTTATTGGTCCGCGGTTGATTTCAAACTATATTAGATTTGTTTGATTATTAATTATAGTTATTATATAAAATAATAGGATATAAAAATAGGAATAGTAGAAATGAAAATATATTTATCGGAGGGGAAAAATTAAAGGAACACTTTTTATCTGTGCAACTCCAATAGGTAATCTTGAAGATGCAAGTTTCAGGCTTATTAGAATATTAAAAGAGGTAGATTTAATTGTTGCTGAAGATACAAGGACTATAAGAAAATTGTTGAGTAGATATGGTATTCTTAAGAAGAATATAATAAGTTATAACGACTATAATAGAGAGAAAAGAATCGGTTATATAATAAGTAAGCTTGAATCGGGGGAAAATATCGCTCTTGTATCAGAATCAGGAGTGCCAGTAGTTCAGGACCCGGGGTTCAGGATAGTAAATGAGTGCATAGAAAATAATATTCCGCTAACTATTATACCGGGTCCAAATGCTGCGGTTAGCGCTCTTGTAATTTCAGGGCTACCAGCTGATAATTTTTTATTTGCAGGTTTTCTCCCGAAAGGAGAGGCAAAAAGGAAAAATAAGTTAAAAGAACTTGCAATCTTACCATATACCCTTATATTCTACGAATCTCCCTTAAGAATAGAGAAATTAATCACCGGGCTTATAGAGATATTTGGTGATAGGAGGGCGAGCCTTGTAAGGGAGATTTCTAAAGTATATGAAGAAGTAATAAGAGGAAATTTAAGCAGCATCCTCGAGAGAATAA
>JAQVEM010000013.1 GCA_028697935.1 Actinomycetota bacterium | reverse complement strand
AGATATTCAAAAAATTCCAGAGGGTCTTCTATCCTGATATCAGATTCTATATAATATGGTTCTCCATATTCAGCTCTTATCTTTAATCCAAAACACTGATGCCTGCTATTAATTATATCAAAGAAATACTTTGATGCTATGTATGTAGTTTCCTCTTTTTTAAAACTACTGTAAAACTGTGATTTGTAACTGCCCACTGCCTTAATTTTTCTTTTATAATACTTGCTTATATCGACAATAAAACAGGGCTTAAATTCATAATGGAGCATGTAACTTATTACCAGGTACGGCCTGTAAGCATCAAGATCTGTTTTAAATTTTCTAAGGCCAGAAATGAATATCGAATCTTTAAGCAGTTTATATGAGTTTTCATGATCAGGATGTCTGTCTCTCCAGAAAGGTATTAGAACCATATCTGGCCTGTATTTCCTTAAAACATTTACTACCTTAATCCTGCTATCATAATCGTTTCTTATACCGGCATCTTCAAGTTTCAGATTTTCCCTGATATCAAGCCCCAGTACTTTTGATGCTTTTTTTGTCTCCTTTTCTCTGGTTTCGAGATCACCATTTGTGGAAAGTTCAGCAAGTGTAAGGTCCACAATTCCTGTCCTGTACCCTTTATCCTTTAATTTTAAAAGCAGCCCACCACAGCCCATCTCTGCGTCATCAGGATGAGGACTAAAGGCAATAACATCTATTTTATTTTCTTTTTTTGTAATCATTTTGTAATCCGGCAAATCATTTTATAATATTAGATAACTTCTAAAAATTTATGTAAAAAACCAAACGGCTCTATAACAGAGTATAGTTCATCTACAAGTTTGAATCCGTACTTATTAAGATAAGTTGCTATATTGATTTCACGTTCCTGCAAATTATTATTCGGAAAAATATTTGTATAAACTTTATTTACACCTTCAAGTATAAATTCGTCCTGCTTTTTTAGCTCAGAATAAATTTTATTTTCAAGAACGATGATTTCTTTTTTCATATTTCTCTTAATTCTATCAAAAGAATGGGAAATACTTATGCCAGTATCCATAAAAGCTTTCTCCACCTTTTCCAGCTCCAGCAATATATCTCTCTCCAGATTCTGCATCAGCTCTGAGACATCAACTTTTGACTGCATGCCCACTTTCATTTTTATAACTTCTTCTGCTGCCATCTCGAGTTCTTCTTCAGAAATCTCCAATTTTAAAAGTAATTTTTTTATCTTTTTTTCAATTATCGTTGCTGAAAACCTGGGATATATTACAGGCATTCTTAAACCATAAAGAGAATACACCGATTTTAACTGGGCCATATAACTGATTTCTCCAGGCCCACAGACAGAACATAGTACAGGCAACTGGCTATCCTGAAATAATGGCCTCAATACTACATTGAGGCTTACGTTTGAAGGATTTTCCATAAAAAGCTCCATTAAATCTTTTTTACTATAATTATCAGCCTTTTTATTAATTTCTTTACCAGCTTCTTCCCCGGTTGCCATTTTAAATAAACTTTTCCTATTTTCATTTTTACTATTTTTATCAACTGAATTCGGATGTAAGTCTGCATAATCAGAATAAATTTTATATCTGATTCCTTCTCTACAATAGAAAGAGTTAAGTGTCCCCGGCAAAGAAGTAATCTGATTGTGATAACCTATCTTCTTTAAATTTTTACCGGCTGAATTTATTAATTGGTTTATCTTATGACTATTATCAATATCAAATTCAAGCAAGTTAAAACTTAATTTTTTCAATTCCATACCAGAAGGGTCTATAATTACAATTCCATAATCATAAAACATCCTCGTAATAAAAGCTGAAAAAAAAGTAGATATGTTCAATTTTTCTTTACCGGAATTTTTGCCAGAAGTACATCCAGATGAACCCTTACTAAAAATATCAAAAACACTTTTTCTATAAAAATTAACAATATCATTCTTAAAATCCGTCGGGTAGAGTGTTTTTTCTATTTCATCAATAACTCTGTCTATCACATCTTTTGTTATCCAGATATCAGAATATCTTGTATTTTTATTTATACCTGACAGGTCAATTTTGATATTTTTAATTTCATTATCAGCTGTTAGTATATTAATATTGTCAACCTCGTCCCGGACGCTATCATCGGATGCATTCCAGAAACATGGAACCACAGGTATTTTTAGCTCTTTTTCTAAAAAACTGCTTAATTTTAGTATTGTAAGAATCTTATAAATTATGAAAAGAGGGCCACCCAGAAGACCGGGCTGCTGACCACCTGTAACAATTGCTGAATCGCTTTTTTTAAACTTTTCTATATTCTCCAGAGTTCTGGAGCTGCATCCTATATTTGTATTGTATGCTTTTAAAATATCATATACTTTTAATCTTTTTTTATCATCATAGTTATTTCTTATATCTGTAACCCTCTCTCTGTAGCTCTGAATGTTTCTGTAATCATGCTGATAGAAATCGCTCAACTTTTCAAAGTTAAAGATATAATCCCGGTAAAGATTATTGTAGTAAAATTTTTTGGTATGTACCTCTTTAGATTCAAACATTTGTAATCAATAAAAAAATTTATGAGATAAAAGACCAGCACAAATAATACCAGTACATGTAATAATAGTTTATATTATATCGTATAATTATAATGTTAAAAAATAAAACTATAAATGTGTAAAGATAACTAAAGAGGTAATCAAAACTTGGATATAAATTCATCAAAATATTCACAATATTCGCAGAACCACATAAATTACGGAGAGATTACGCAACCTGATGCGACCGGGACATCTTCGGTTTTCTCCTGTGGAGGACATATAAAATTTACAGCAAGAATCACGGGAAATATAATAAGTGACATAAAATTCAGAGCTTCCGGTTGTAATTACATAACTGCAGCTGCAGGTTATCTAACAACTCTTGCTAAAAACAGGGACTTGCTTGACTCTACACTTATAACGGAAAAAGAGATAGAAGATTATCTGGGTGAATTTCCTGAAGGGAAAAAACACGTGCCCGGTATGGTTATTGCTGCATTTCAAAATCTTATTACCGATTATATCTCAAAACCACACACTAAAAATATATATAAAAAAAATATTAATAGAGTTGCTGTAGCTTTAAGCGGAGGAATTGATAGTTCAATGATAGCCAGTATGCTAAAGGATGAAGGTATGGATTTAATAGGAGTCACAATGAGACTTCTTCCCAGTGATACAGATTGGAAAGATATTAATGGAATGTACCGGTTAAATAGCGATATAAGAGATGCGAGAATGGTATCACTTCAATTAGAAATTCCTCACATTGTTATTGACCTAACAGAGTTATTTGAGGAAAGAATTATTGAACCTTTTTGTTCTGAATACAGTAAAGGGCGGACTCCAAATCCATGTGTTGAATGTAATAAATATATAAAATTCGGTGCTCTTCTTGATAAAGTAAAGATGCTGGGTGCAGAATATCTGGCAACAGGGCATTATTGCAGAATCAATAAGTCAGAAATATCAGGGTTATATGAAATTAAAAAAGGAATTGACCCGAAAAAGGACCAGAGTTATGTATTATGGAAATTAGATCAGGATACTATTTCCCATATTAAAACACCTGCAGGTAACCTTCATAAAAGCAAGATAAAAGAGGAAGCTAAAAAAGTCTTCCCTTTTTTAAGGGATAAAAGTGAAAGTCAGGATATATGTTTCATAAAAGGAAACAGCTACCATACATTTATAAAATCTAAAATAACAAATATAAATGAAGGCCCGATACTTAACACCGGGGGTAAAGTAATAGGTATGCATAAAGGTTATGTCTTTTATACAATAGGCCAGAGAAAAGGCCTTGGAGTAAGCCATACAAAACCACTTTATGTAAAAGAAATAATACCAGAAAAAAATATTATCATTGCAGGTGAAGAAACAGATATAATACAGAAGTCATTTAACGTTAGCGATATTAATTTTATTGCTGGCGAACCTCCCGCTGATACTTTTAAAGCAATGGTTAAAATAAGATATAATTCCAGAGAAGCTCCTGCTTCTATAAAATTGACCGGTAAAAACTCTGCTAATATAACTTTCGATGAGCCCCACACTGCAATTACTCCCGGTCAGTCTGCTGTTTTTTACAATGGCGAAATACTTATTGGTGGAGGCATAATTATATGAGATGTAATTAATATTATAAACATTCTTTTATAATAAATATTCTTTTCTTATTACTATAGATTGCAGAAGCAAACTCTGATATTTTAAATTTTTTTAAAAAACTAAAAAAACTATTGACATGAGTATTTTTATTTGATATATTAAGACCATCCTTAGAACAGGAGGTAACTTTCTAAGTTAACTGAAATTTACAGACGAAAGAATGTAAAAAGTAAGTTAGATTTTAGAAAGAACCTGAGAAAAGTTCTAAGGGTAGAACCCCAAGATGTTGAGTAGCCTAAAGCGTGAGCTAAGGTAAAAAATAACTTGGGGTTTCTTTTTTATCCTGTTATTTTTTATCCTATAACTTTGCCTGCATTATTCTATCCACATTGTGTTACCCATAGTTTCTATTTTATTCATATTGTTTTGTCCTCCATCATTTTATTCCGGTCTGCGTTGTTTTTAGGCATTTTCAGGCAGATTAAATAATTATTGCCAGGATACACATAAAATCAATTCACTTCTTGACAACCAAATTTAAAGTTATTAAAATTTTCACTTAGCTTCAAGCTAAATTTCAAAAATAGCTGTGACAGAATAATTCTGGTAAAATGATGTGCTAGAAATCTTAATAACTTTAAGAAAAATTAAACAAGCAAAGCAAAGGAGAGACGAAAAGTGAAGATTTTAAAAAGAAAGTTTCCAGTATTTTCAATTATAATCGCTGCACTATCTATCATTTCTATCACCCTGATAATGCCCGGGATTCTATTTGCCCAGGAGGAAGAAGCATTAGAGGAAGAAGCTATTGCTGAGCCTGAACCGGAAGAGTTACTTTTTGAAACCACCCTCCCAAAAATTCAGGCAAAAGAAGGAGAGACATTCACTTTTAATTTCTATGTTACTTATATACCCGGCGATGAACCATTTGGGCTTGATGAAGATACAAAAACTAAAACTTTTGATATCACAGTTGATTACCCGGATGGATGGGTCGCTGCAGTTGTAAGTAATAATCAGGAAGCAACGGCAATTAATTTAAAAGAGAATAGCAGACAGAGTCTTCAGCTCATTGCAGTTCCACTGGTAAAACAGGGACCGGGTGAATATAATTTTAAGGCTACTTTTAAGTCTGCTGTAGAAGGAGACAGTCTCGAAGGGTCAATAGAATTTACTGCTGTAATTACAGCATCATATGACATCACTCTTACCACAAAAACCGGCAGGTTAAGTACTGAACTTACAGCTGGCAAAGATAACCACTTCAAGCTTATTTTAACAAATAATAGTTCTACATCAGTTGAAAATATATCTTTAAGCTCTACCGAGCCTGAAGGCTGGCAGGTTATTTTTGACAAAAAAGAAATTGATGTAGTTGAAGCTGGAGAAGAATTAGAAATTGATGTAACTATAAATCCACCTGAAAAAACAATTGCCGGAGATTATATGCTTACTTTTAAAGCCTCCAGTGAAAATTGCAGTGATGAAATCGAAGTAAGAGCAACAGTAGAAACACCTACCATCTGGGGTATTGTGGGCATTGGGATTATTGTAATAGTAATCGTAGGTGTTGCAATAATCTTTACAAGATTAGGAAGAAGATAAATTATGGTAAACGATAATAACAACAATTTAATAATTTGCGAAAACCTGACTAAAAAGTATAACGAACATATTGTTGTTGATAATTTTAATCTTACTGTAAAAAGAGGAGAGATATTTGGCCTTCTCGGACCTAACGGTGCAGGAAAGTCTACAATTATACTTATGATCCTTGGACTTACTGAACCTACATCGGGTAGTGTTTTTGTAGGTGGATACAATTCAACAAAAGAGCCTCTAAAAGTCAAAAGAATAACAGGATATTTACCCGAAAAAGTAGGATTCTATGATGATATGACAGCCAGAGGTAACCTCGAATATACAGCTGAATTAAATAATATTCCCTACAGTGAAATCCCTAAAAAAATTGACGAGGTTTTAGAGATAGTAGATTTGCTAAAATATAAAAACAGCCTTGTTAAAACATTTTCAAAGGGAATGAAGCAGAGACTTGGAATTGCAGATGTTCTTATTAAAGACCCCCAGCTTATTATTTTTGATGAATTAACGGAGGGTCTTGATGTCAGGGTAGCAAACCAGATTCTTCAAACGATACTGGATCTTAATAAACAAAAAAATATTACTTTTCTTTTATCATCACACCAGCTAAATCTTATTCAGAAAATATGTACCAGGGTTGGTATACTATCTAAAGGCAAATTAATTGGTGAAGGTAGTATAGATAGCCTTGGAAGAGAAATGTTTGGTGGTGGAAAGTTTAGTATAGAAGTTGAACTCGAAAAAATACCAGATGGATTAATAGATAAACTAAAGAAACTTGACAAGGTCGTAAATGTATTTCGTAATGAGAATCAAATCCGGGTTGTGTGTGATAAAGATATAAGACAGGATATATCAAAACTAATTGCCAGTGAAGGTATATTGCTTACCCGGATGGATATAAAACGGGATGCACTTGAAGAAATTTATCTAAAATATTTTAAAGAGGAGTAAAATGAGAAGCGTTTTAACTGTATTCAGAAAAGAGCTTTCTGACCATTTTTGCAGTAATAAATTTCTGGTTCTTCTGGCTTTAATATATGTATCAGGATTATCATCTACTTATGTTGCACTTACCAATATTAGAGAAGCAGCAAGCTCACTGGACAAACATGTATTTCTTTATCTGTTTACTACAGGAGGGGATGTGCTTCCCTCATTTATAACATTTATTAATTTCTTTATACCAATAATTGGTATAATTTTTGGTTTTGATGCAATAAACAGTGAGAGAAACAGTGGAAACTTGAGTAGAATACTCTCGCAGCCAATTTACAGAGATAGTCTTATAAACGGCAAATTTCTGGCAGGAATAGCCACTCTTTTTATAATAATATCGAGTATCGTTATTATTATCTCAGGTATAGGTCTTGTTGCAATAGGAGTACCCCCCACATCTGAAGAGATATTAAGACTATTTTTCTTTGTATTTATCTGTGTAATTTATGGAGGCTTCTGGATGGGGTTATCAATGCTTTTTTCAGTTATCATGGAAAAGCCCACTGCATCAATACTAACTTCTATTTCAATATGGATATTCCTGATGTTTTTTCTTCCAATTATTGCCAATGCTATAGCCAGTGCAATAGTACCACTTGACGGTGCTTCTACTGCAGACCAGATTAGAAATTATAGTATTGAAACTGCCATTTCAAGAATATCACCAGCTACACTTTTTAGTGAAGCTATTGTTGTGTTGCTTGTTCCTACAGGAGGGAATATATTTATTAATGCTGTCGGTTACCTGCAATCTTATGAATTATTACAATCAGGTAAAATGTTACTCAGCCCGCTCTCGCTTGGCCAGAGCTTGATTCAGGTATGGCCCCAGCTGGTGGTTATTATTGCACTTGCAATTGTTTGTTTCGCTGCCTCGTATATTATATTTATGAGACAGGAAATAAGGGCAACTTAATTGAAGACAACTCTTATTCTATAATTAAATAATATTATAGAATAAGAGTTATATATTTAGTTATAGAAATACTTATTTTTAGAATCAGGCCGTTTAACTGATACCTTTAATTATATATTTTTATAATTAAAAATTCCGTTAATCAATTACACCTAAAACTCTATTTTGTATTATCTAATAATATAAGAATTGTACCAGTGGTTTTAAGTTCTATTAATGCAACCAGGATAATTTTTGACTATGTTTTAGATGAATTATGTGAACTCCTGGCAAACACATTTCTGAAAAGATACACCAGTCCTCCTGCTAATGCATTAAAGAGAATAATAAACAAAATTATTATAGAAAAAATAAAGGCAATTTCTCTAGGAATACCCATAAGAATTAGTAAAAACATAAGAGCATTTTCTCTTAATCCTATTCCTCCAATAGATATTGGTATATTTGCTATTGCACTGGAAATAGGCAGAATAAAAAGAAAATAAAAGAAATTAAGGTCCGCTCCTACTGACTTCAAAGTTATATAATAGCTTATAGCTACAAGGAGATGAATCAAAAAGCTATATAATAAACATATTAGTAGTGCCTTCTTACTATTTTTCCAATAATCTACAAATACTTTCTGATATTTTTCCAGGCGGGGTTTCATTCTTGATAAAAACTTAACTTTATTAAATAACACATCTATTTTAAAAGCAGAAGGTTTTAATATAATAGCAAACAAGAGAACAGGCATTATGGTAAAAATTAAAACCACTATTATTAAAGGTTTATTCAAAATTGTATAATTCAGACACCCGGTTAATTCCAGAATAATAAAAATCAAGATAAAAATGGTACCGACCAGAAAACTCGTAAATCTTTCTAGAATAACGCTGGCCAGTCCTTTATTTACTGGAACATCTTTGTTATTTCGAATGTCATATATTCTGAAGGCATCTCCTGCTACACTTGTCGGGAGAATGTTATTGTAAAAAAAGCCAATAAGAACTGTTTGCAATAAATATTTTTTCGGGATATTTACATTTTGCACCTTCAGTAGTGATTCCCACCTCGGCACTATTGCAGATATACTTAAGAAATAAATAAAAACTGCCAGGATTATTAGCGGTATATTTATTTCTTTTATTGCCTTCTCTATCTCTTTTATATTATCAATGTTTCTAATTACAAGAAAAGAAAGTAAAGAGATACTCACCAGTACCCTTACTGCAATTTCTATCTTTTTTTTAGGCCACTTTCCTTTATTTACCACTTGTTTTTCTAATTTCTTTTTAATGTAATAAGTTCTCTTATTGTCTAAACCCCATATCAGTTACATCACTTATTGATCTGCATTATATTATTTAAAATCAGTCAGAAATATGGATATGGATAAATTTAATTTAAATTTCTTTCCCTTTTCTTAATCCAGATGTTTTCTAATCCTGATGGGTTATAGCTTCCTCAATCAAACTGGTCCCTACTGATACTTTATCCAGACTGTGTATGGAAGCACCACATTCCTTTATAACCTGCTCTACTTTTTCATAATTTATTGAATCACCTTCACAGGTTACTTTGACATTTTCCACTTTTTGATCCATCTCAATTAATGATATATCTACACCATAAACACCAGAAAGATCTGCAAGTTTTGTTGCAAGTGCTACAATACCGGGTGAGTGAGGTTTAAGTACATCCAGTACAACTCTTCTTATATTTGCCAATTTATAATCTCCTTTTAAAAAATAATTAATAAAAAATTTTAAGGATATTCATAGATTAATCCTTCATATTAAATCTACCCCCTTAAAATTTTAAGACATCTTGATAAATCATCTGCCAGTTCATCTTCAAATACTATATTCTTCCCCGTAACAGGGTGACTAAACTCTAATCTTTTTGCATGCAAAAACTGCCTTTTTAGTCCAAGCTCTCTTGCCATTTTTTTTGATTCACTATTACCATACAACTTATCCCCTATTACCGGATGACCGATATAACTTAAGTGTACTCTAATTTGATGTGTTCTTCCAGTTTCAGGATATACATCAAGCAAAGTCATATTTTCAAATTCTTCTGTTACTTCAAATCCTGTTACCGCATTTCTACCGGTATTAATCGATACACACATTTTTTTTCTATCCAGCCGCGAACGTCCTACCGGCATTATTATTTCTCCTCTTTTTTCCGTAAATCTACCCAGTACCAGCGCAGAATAAGTTTTCTTTATTTCCCTATTTTTAAATTTCTCAGATAAAAATTGATGGATATTGTTATTCTTTGCTATAATCATTAACCCTGAAGTATCTTTATCAAGTCTGTGGACAATTCCAGCTCTATCTCTCCCATATAAATCCGATAAAGTATCATAGCGATAAAGCAATGCATTCACTACTGTATCCTTATCAGAACCGGGCACAGGATGAGTAAGCATTCCTGGCTCTTTGGAAATTATGAGGATATAATTATCTTCATATACTACCTTCAGGTTGATTTCTTGCGGTTTTACTACAATATCAGAATCACGTTTATCTGTAAATTCAACTGTGATTATGTCATTTTCAGCAATTCTATAATTTTTGCTTATTATTTTTTCATTAACCTTTACCTTGCTATCACTTATTATCCTCTGAATATGGCTTCTTGACCCGTCTTTTATTTTACAGGTTAAAAACCTGTCTATTCTCTGTCCTGAACTTTCTGCGTCCACTATAAAGTTTAAAATATTTTTTTCCTTCTTAATCAACTCCTTTTAAGCCTTTTTTCTTTTCTATATTCTATAAGCAATATAATTATAGCAAGAATAAATCCAATATTAATAAAGAGATCAGCCATATTAAATACAGCACCAAAAAACGTAAAATTTAAAAAATCAGTAACCTTTCCCACAAAATATCTATCAATAAGGTTACCTATTGCTCCTCCCAGAATAAAGCCAAGGGAAATATTATACAAAACAGTATCAATTTTAACTATGAGCTTTAAAACAATAATAAAAAAAATAGCAATAATTGATATTATGGTTAAAACTTTTGTATATTCCTGAAATATTCCAAATGCAGCACCTGTGTTATTTACATGGGTTATATAAAAGAATCCATCTATTATCTCAACAGATGTATTTATAGGGACTTTCTGTATTACAAGATATTTTGTTGCCTGATCAAAAACAACTACTCCAGTAGCAGTTAATACGAAATATATATTTAATAAAATATTCCTGGTCTTTTTGCCTGACATTCTAAATAATACTCCCTACAACTCTCATGCCAATTTTTATTTTTTTATCCTCCACTTTGACTTCTTTAATATACATTTCTTTTTTAAACTCGGAGACTAAAGACCTGGTGAGAGTTTCTTTCATTATATAATCTTTAAATTTATTTAAAATTTTTTCATCAATTTCTGGTTCGATTGCCAGTTCAATAGTATTTTCAATTTTAAAACCTGCTTCCTTCCTTAAATTCTGTATTTGATGTACCAGTTCCCTGCAAAAACCTTCTTCTGAAAGTTCTTCTGATACAACACTGGAAAGTCCAACTGTAAATTCTCCATCACTTTCCACTCCAAAACCTTCTTTATTTCTTATCTCAACCAGGATTTCCCCGGGTAATATTTCTATCTGTCTTCCATCTATTATCAAACTTACATTTTTATTATTTTTTACCTTAAGAGCAGTACGAATTGAATTTTCAGCAATCAGTGCCTCTCTTATTTTCGGGACAAGGTTTCCATATTTTTTACCCAGCAGAGGAAGATTGGGTTTTATCTCATATGAAACCAGTTCATCAATAGTTTCTGCAAATCTTATTTTCTTTATGTTGAGTTCACTCATTATAACATCGCTAAAATGACTTATAGCTTCCTCTTTTCTTTTGTCATGATCAAAATAAATTACGATTTCTTCGAGCGGTTGTCTTATTTTAATATTGATTTTACTTCTTATTGCTCTTCCAAGATTAACTACTTTTCTGGCTGTTTCCATCTTAAAACAAAGATCTTCGTCTATCAGACTATCATCAGCAACAGGATAATTCTCAAGATGCACGCTTTCTTCACCGCTTCCAGTGCTGCCGGTTAGATTTAGATAGATTTCCTCACTTAAAAAGGGTATAAAGGGCGCACATAACTTTGAAACATCCACAAGGCATTCATAAAGTGTTTTATAAGCACTTATCTTGTCTTTGTCTTCCTCACTTTTCCAGAACCTTCTTCTACTCCTTCTAACATACCAGTTAGATAGAGCATCAACAAAATTCTGGATTGCTCTTCCGCTTTCAGTAACATTATAGTCATCCATAAGTTCATTTACCTTTTTTATTGTCTGATTAAGCTCAGATATTATCCATCGGTCTATCTCGGTTCTGTCTTTCACTTCCAGTTCATGATCATATGGATTAAAATTATCTATATTTGCATAAATCACAAAGAAAGAGTAGGTATTCCACAGAGTAAGTATAAATTTTCTTATAACCTCATCAATAGCTTTAGCGGAGAAATTTTTAGGTAGCCATGGTGATACACCTGTAAAGAAATACCACCTCAGAGCATCCGCTCCCTGCCTATTTAAGATAGTCCATGGATTTATTACATTACCTTTAGATTTGGACATTTTCTGCCCCTTTTCATCATTTATGAGTCCGAGGCAAAGTACATTCTTGTAACAGGATTTTTTAAATAACAGTGTAGAAATAACCAGTAGCGTATAAAACCACCCTCTCGTCTGATCAATTGCCTCACATATAAAGTCAGCCGGGAAACTTTGCTCAAATAATTCTACATTTTCAAAAGGATAATGAAATTGCGCATAAGGCATTGATCCAGAATCAAACCACACATCTATTACTTCCGGTACCCTTCTCATCTCACTTCCACATTCCGGACACTTTATAATAATATCATCTACATAAGGCCTGTGCAGATCCAGCTCTGAAGGCATATTAGCTGCTTTTTCTTTTAATTCTTTAATGCTCCCAATACATATTTTATGGCCATTATCATCAACCCATACAGGAAGAGGAGTCCCCCAGTATCTTTCTCTTGTGAGTGCCCAGTCTACATTATTTTCGAGCCATTTCCCAAACCTTCCATATTTTATATGTTCCGGATACCAGTTAACTTCTTCATTAGATTTTAGAAGGTCATCTTTGATTGCAGAAGTTCTTATATACCAGCTCCTCTTGGCATAATACATTAATCTGCTATCACATCTCCAGCAGAAAGGATATGAGTGTTTTATCTTTTTTATTCCAAAAAGCAATCCCCTTTTTTCCAGGTCCTCTATTATTTTTGGATTTGCTTCTTCTATATTCATAAAAGCGAATCCAGCTACTCTATCTTTAAATCTGCCATCCTCATCTACCATCTGAACAACAGGAAGGTTATTCTCCCTGCCCGCATTCATATCATCTTCTCCAAAAGCAGGCGCTATATGGACAATTCCTGTACCCTCTTCAACCGAAACAAAATTACCACCTATAACTCTGAATGCATTATTTTTATCACTATCAGAATCAGTATAATCATATAGTGGTTTATACCTGGAAGAAATAATTTCCCTTCCTTTAAATTTATTAATAATTTTATATTCTTTAGTTTCACCAAAGACTTCCTGGATTAAGTCTTCTGCCAGTATTAAATTTTCACCTTTGAAATTGACTTCCACGTAATCCTGGTCCTCGTTTACAGCAATTGCCACATTAGAAATCAGAGTCCAGGGAGTTGTAGTCCATACCAGAAAACAGGTATTTTCCTTCTCGTAATGAGGGAATTTTACTATTATAGAGTAATCTTCAACTTCACTATAACCAAGTGCCAGCTCATGTGATGAAAGTGGGGTTCCGCAGCGCGGGCAGTAAGGAACTATTTTATAGTCCTGATACAATAAATTCTTATCCCATATAGTCTTTAATATCCACCATACAGTTTCAATATAATCATTCTTAAAGGTAAGGTATGCGTTATCCATATCAAGCCAGAACCCTATTCGCTCTGTAAGCTTCTTCCACTCTTCCTCATATCTCATAACACTCTGCCGGCAGAGCTCATTGAATTTCTCAATACCAATCTCTTCTATCTCTTTCTTTGAATTTATATTAAGTTCTTTTTCCACTTCAAGTTCTACAGGAAGACCGTGCGTATCCCACCCTGCTTTTCTTGGTACAAAGTATCCTTTCATGGTTTTATATCTTGGGAAAATGTCTTTATATACACGTGAAAGTACATGATGTACACCGGGTGCACCATTTGCAGTGGGGGGACCTTCATAAAAAACAAACCTTTTCTTTGATTTATTTTTATCAAGACTTTTTTCAAAAATATTTTTTTCTTTCCAGAAAGAAAGAATATTTTCCTCAAGTTTTACAAGATCTACATTGCTCTCTACTTTTTTAAACATGTAACCGCACCTTTATATATTTATTTGCTGGTTTATGAATAACTAGTTTAAATAATTATCACAGATTTAGCTTAAAATAATTAGTTTAAAAACTATTTCATAGATTTTATATAATTAGTCTAATTTTGTGAAGTGTAAATATCGTTCTTTTCAATAAGTCCCTGAAGAACCCTGGCAGATCTTACCGCCTGTGCCTTATAATGATTATTAAAGTATATATAAGTTTTCTTGGTATTTGCTGCCAGCTCTTTTATCCCCGGTATCCATTCTTTTAATTCTTCCGCGGTATAGAGGTAATCATATCTCTGATAAGAATATTCATGATTCCACCAGTTAAGATTATTTCTGCCATGGAACCTTATATATCCTGTTTTAGTAGTATATATACTCGTAGGTGGGAGCAGGCCTTTTAACTGTGGCTCATCAACATTACAGAATCCCATATTTAAGCTCCTCAGGTGTTTTATAGTTTCTTCCCCCAGCCAGCTGTTATTTCTAAATTCTACGCAAAGATTAAGATCTTCAAAGCTTTCCCTCACCCGGGTTAAATAATCAAGATTATTCTTATTAAACTTAAATGACCAGGGAAACTGAAGAAGAATTGTTCCCATTTTGTTTGTATCAATTAAAGGTCTGAGAGAGAGAATAAATTTTTTAACATCTTCTTTCTTAAAATCTCTCGTATGTGTAACAGTACTGTGTGCTTTAACTGAAAAAACAAAATCATTGCCGACTTTTTCAACCATACTTTTAAATATCCGGGGATATGGAATCATATAGTAGGTAAAATTTATCTCAACTGTACTAAATATATTGCTGTAATACTTAAGTTGTTCTTTTCTATCAAGTCCTGCAGGGTAAAAACTACCATTCCAGTCATCGTAACTATATCCTGAAGTTCCAATAAGGATTCTATGCATTAATATATAAAACTGATTATAAAAATGGAGAAATTTCTTTTAATATTTCCTCCCTGGGCATAGCACCGACAAGTGTTTTAACTACTTCACCATTCTTAAATAGAAGTAACGCAGGAATACTATTTATACCATATTTTATTGCTATACCTCTATTATCATCCACATTGAGTTTTCCTACTTTTAATTCATTTTGTTTTTCTTCTGCAAGTTTTTCAACTTCAGGAGCAATCAATTTACATGGTCCACACCAGGGTGCCCAGAAATCAACAAGCACTGGTTTTTCTGAATTAATCACTTCGCTTTCAAAATTTGATTCTGTTAGTTGATGAACAAATTCTGACATTACATTTCCCTTCTAGTAAATAACATTACAATTCTATCTTTATTGAGTTTTCTTATTAAAGAAAGTATAAAATCACAGTTATTTATACGTATTCTATCGTTTCTATTTTTTCTACATTTATAAAAACTACTTCTCTTCTTGTATTACCTTCGTTCATTATTCTTCCACTTTCATCAATATAAAGTATTTCTACATCTGTTACAGGTATAAATCTATTTTTCTGTGAAGTTATATAGTCACTCAATCTGCCATCAGGTAGAGTATGCACTACACCTTTTATAATTGCAGATTCTGTTTTAATCCTTACTCTTACTTTCTGTTTTTCAACTCTCATTTGCATAGCATTATAAAATAAATTATTTCTATTATTACTAAATGATATTATCAAAGGTGTTTTTTTTAGTCAATGATTTACTCTATAACAAATTACGGATGCCATAGTAAAATGCTTCTTATAAATATATTATAGATTTATTAAATTTGTATGATATATATGTTGATATATGCTGGTAATATGCTATAATAACTGACAATAACATAATTTAGCTAAAAAGAGCCGGGGAGGAGCCATGTACAAATGTCAGAACTGCGGAAATACTTTTAAGTTTATAGGCACAGTAAAAGAAGAAGGAACTGCCTATATTTATCAAAATATGGATAATAAAAATGATATTGATTCTCTTACATGGGCTTTTTTAACCAGAGATAATAACTGGCATAGTTCTCACAATATAACAAGATGTTTCTACTGTAATTCAGATAAAGTAATAAATATTAAAATATAGTTATAATTTAACCATACATACCATACAGGTGATCTAATATCAGGATTTGTAAACATGATACAGGTTTATTGTTTAAATAAATTTTTTTATTAAGAGAACTTATAACCCGTTTTTTAAAAAAATAAAAAAGATCTTATATAATTAAAAAGAAAGACCGCCGTCTCGTTTTAATTTCTCCCTTACAAGAGAGCTTGCTTTAAATAATGATTCAAATGTTCCAGCATCGCTCCACCATCCTTTTAAAATAGAATAGGTCATTACTCCTCTTGCAATATACTGGTTGTTAACATCTGTTATCTCAAGCTCTCCCCTGTCCGAAGGTTTAAGAGTATTAATTATTTCAAATACGTCACTGTTATACATATAAAGTCCTGTAACAGCATAATTGCTTTTTGGTTTTGCAGGTTTTTCCTCTATATTTATAACTTTCCCATCCTTAAGTTCCGCTACACCAAACCTCTCAGGATCACAAACCTCCTTTAAAAATATTTTCGCTCCTTCTTTCTGTCTATCAAATTCTTTAACCGCGTCAGTGATATCATCCTCAATTATATTGTCTCCAAGTATTACTATTAATTTATCATTATCAATAAAATTCTCTGCTAATCTCAGAGCATCAGCTATACCGCCTTCACCCTCCTGATAAGTATAGCTTATGTCTTTAAGCCCGAACTCACTGCCATTGCCCAAAAGTCTCAAAAAATCACCGGCATGACTCCCACCAGTAACTATCATAATATCTTCCAGTCCTGCATTTACCAGAGTTTTTAGTGGATAATATATCATTGGCTTATTGTAAACCGGTAGAAGATGTTTGTTGGTAACTTTGGTACATGGCATAAGCCGCTTCCCAAGTCCTCCTGCTAATATAACACCTTTCATTATATTTCTAATACTCCTTTTTTTTTATTAATCTTTTTTTACATAAATCTATTTATAATATAAAAAACAAAAACAACTGCTGCTAAACATGTGCAATAGATAGCAAACACATTTAAATTCCTTCTTTTTACTATTTTAACTATAAACTTTATTGCAAACAACCCTGCAAGGTATGATGAAATAAAAGCGGCAATTAGACCCTGCA
>JAQVEM010000144.1 GCA_028697935.1 Actinomycetota bacterium | reverse complement strand
AAAGGATACCGGATTAATGTTGTTGACCTTCCAGGAACATATAGTCTTACCGCTTATTCCGAAGAAGAAATTATAGCAAGAAATTTTATTGTTAATGAAAGGCCAGATGTAGTTGTAGATGTTATAGACACTTCAAATCTTGAACGAAACATGTACCTTGCTGTACAGCTTATGGAACTCAACACTCCTCTTGTTCTTGCATTTAATATGGTTGATGTGGCCAGAAAAGCCGGTAAAATAATTAATACAAATCTTCTTTCGGAGCTTTTAGGAGTTTCAATTGTGGAAACCATAGGCTCTAAGGGAGTAGGAAGTAAGGAACTTTTAGAAGCTGTAATAAAAACTGCAAATACCGGAGGAATGAAAAAAGTTGAAATAAAATATGGCGATGAAGTTGAAAATGAGATTGCAAGAATAACAGCAGTTCTGGAAGAACAAAAAATTCCCACTTTTAATTTTAGCATAAGATGGATTGCAGTTAAGCTACTTGAGCAGGACGCTGATGTAATAGAAAAAATAAAAAAGGAAGCAGGTGAAAGATATAATGAGATTGAGAAAGTGGTTAATGCCTCTATTAACCATATTACCAGTATAATGCGCAGTACACCTGAAGTAATAATAGCAGATGCAAGATATGGTTTTATCAAAGGCGCGCTTCTGGAGGCATCTAAGGAGATTACAAAGACTGAGCAGGACAAAAGTGAGGCAGAGCTGGATAGGAGCGAGAAGGTTGACAGAATACTTACCAGCAGAATATCCGGAATACCGATTTTCCTACTTATAATGTGGCTTATGTTTCAGTTTGTATTTACACTTGGGAAATATCCTGTGGGATGGCTGGAGAGCGGGTTTGAAAAAATTAGTGCTCTTATCGAGAATATTGTCCGGTATGACCTTATAAGGTCACTTCTGGTAGATGGTGTAATTGGAGGGGTTGGTAGAGTAATAACATTTACTCCAAATATGATATTGCTGTTTTTCGCTATAGCCATTCTTGAAGACTCTGGTTATATGGCAAGGGCTGCATTTGTTATGGATAGGGTGATGCATAAAATAGGCCTTCATGGGAAATCATTCATTCCACTTATTATCGGCTTTGGCTGTACTGTTCCGGCATATATGGGTTCAAGAATTCTTGAAAACAAAAAAGACAGGCTTGTTACCATGCATATAAATACATTTATGAGCTGTGGTGCCAGGCTACCTGTATATGTACTTTTTGCAGGGGCTTTTTTCCCTGCCATAGCAGGTAATGTAATATTCTCAATTTATTTAATAGGAGTACTTATGGCTATAATTATGGCCAGAGTGCTTCGAGCAACAAGGTTTAAAGGTGAGTCAGAGCCATTTGTTATGGAACTACCGGCATACCGCATGCCTACATTTAAAGGATTATTTATACATACATGGGAAAGAACATGGATGTATCTAAAAAAAGCCGGAACAATAATACTTGCAATGTCAATTCTTATCTGGATACTTTTTACTTTTCCAGTAATAGGAAATAATTATTCTCAGGATTATATGGGTCAGATAGAAGAAACCGAACTTCTTTACAGCTCCGGTGCAATTAGTGCTGATGAATATGGTAATACTATATCAGAAATAAAGGCAAAAATGGCTGTTGAGAGGGTTGCATATTCATCGGCAGGACGAATAGGGCATTTCCTTGAGCCCGTTTTTAAACCCCTTGGCTTTGACTGGAAAATGGCAGTAGCAACTGTTTCAGGAATTGCTGCAAAGGAGATGATTGTGTCAACCATTGGTACTCTTTGTAGCATAGAAGATTCAGATGCGTTAAGTACAAGTGAAGGTGCAGGTGAAGAATCAGGTTCATTAAAAGAAGCTCTGGGTAAAAATTATACTCCACTTGTTGGATATAACTTTATGTTATTTACATTGCTGTATTTTCCATGTTTGAGTGCTATGGCAGTATTTAAAAAAGAAGCAGGGACAAAAGAAATGCTATTTCAGATGGGTTATACATTTCTTCTTGCCTGGGTTGTCTCTTTTATTGTATTTCAAATAGGGAGATTATTTATTTAATAAGGAAAATATAAGGAAAATATAAGAGCCGGTGATTTAATAAAAATGTGGGAAATAATTATAATATCAGTTATTGGAGCGGCTGCACTGGCTTATCTAATATATTTTTTTATTAGTGAGTCAAAAAAGAAAAATGTATGTGCAGGGTGCCCTTATGCAGCCGGGTGCAGTAAAAATAAAAAAGGCATAAAAAGAACTTAAGAAGGGGAAAATGTCATATAAGATAACAGGTATTGGAGAGGTGCTGTGGGATGTCTTTCCAGGTGGCAAAGAGCCCGGTGGAGCACCTGCTAACTTTGCCTATTTTGTAAAAAACCTTGGTCAGGATGGTATTATTGCAAGCAGGGTTGGCAGTGACCCGCTGGGGAAAGAGATTCTTGAGTCGCTTGGAAGACTCAACCTTTCCCGGGACTTTATACAAATTGACCCTGTGCATCCAACCAGTACTGTAGAAGTAAAAGTAGATTCAGGCGGTCAGCCGGATTATATTATAAAAGAGTCTGTTGCCTGGGACTTCCTTGAGTTAACTGAAGAGTGGAAAGAACTTGCAGTAAAGACAGATGTAATATGCTTTGGCACTCTTGCGCAGAGGTCTCCTGTATCCCGAAAAACAATTATTGATTTTTTGAGTTTATCTTCAAAGGGAACCATTAAAATACTGGATATAAATTTAAGGCAGAATTTCTATTCGCCTGAAGTAATCAAAAAGTCACTTGAGCTTTCAACAATATTAAAATTAAATGAAAATGAGCTTGAATTAATAAGAAAAATGTCAGGAGCTTCTCCTAAAAAAAGCGAAATTCTCTTTTGCAGAGAACTTATGACTAAATATGATATTGAGCTTATCTGTGTTACAAAGGGCGGAGAGGGAAGCCTTCTTATTAATAAAGAAAATCATTACAGACACCCGGGCTATAAGGTTAAAATTGTTGATACGGTTGGAGCAGGGGATGCCTTTACGGCTGCAGTTGCCGTTGGCTATATGAAAGGGGCCAGTCTTAAAGAAATAAGTGATGCTGCTAACAGACTTGGTTCATGGGTATGCTCACAAAAAGGACCAACGCCGCCGTTAGATGAAAAGATAATTAACCTTTTATATAGTTAAGATTGGTTGACCTTTTTATAATAAAAAGAAAAAGCTACAAAAAAGGATGTATCTCTTAAACATTAAACCTTTTATTTTAATAATAAAACCATTTTATAATTTTATAATTTTATAATTAGGCCTTATAATCTCTAAGACTTCATTTTCCAGCGTGTAAGAATATTTTCTCTATCAAAAATCTTTACCGCCAGCCGCAGGAGTAGCGGGCATACTGCCAGAAGTACAAGGCATCCCGCAAGAAGATAAATGATATTTAAAAGAAAGAAGCCCGCCATCTGAAGACCAATAATAAGGTAAATTGGAAATATAACTATTCCTCCTATGCCCTGTGCGCTTTTTATATCTGTTGACTTTGATGAGACAATCAGGCTTACCATTGTAATTATAAAGGAGATTACAGGGCTCAAAATAAATGCTACTATAACCCATTCAGCAGTGGGAAGCGGTGTATAACCGAGTTTAATAAAGGCTGTAATATCTACCACCACAGTAAGTATAACAAAACTGATAATAGAGATAAAAAATGATGGTACAAGCGCTGTAAGTGTCTTACCCAGCAGCAGCTCTGATGTTTTTATCGGGGTAGCAAGAAGCGGTTCCAGCGTATTGTTCTCCTTTTCCATAAGTATTGAAGAAGGAGCAATTAAGCTTGGTATCATTGCTGGTATTAAAAGTAGAAATATAATTAATTGCTGCAGTATGAATTCAATAAGCACCTCTAAAGGGTTGTCAACCTCGCCAAATGCTTTATTTATAAAATTAAGGGTTGCTTCATCTT
>JAQVEM010000143.1 GCA_028697935.1 Actinomycetota bacterium | reverse complement strand
TTATTATGCTTTCAGCAAATATTGATGACAGCACCCCCGAGTTTATAGGGAATTTAATGGAAGAGTTATTCAAGCAGGATATAGCAGATGCATGGGTTGAGTCTATTTACATGAAAAAAAACAGGCCTGCTTTTAAGATTTGTGTTCTCTGCAGGGAAGAGCTGGAGAAGAAAATAGCAAATATGATAATGATCGAAACCACAACGCTGGGTATCAGACGTGAAAAGATAAAAAGATATATGGCTGATAGAGAATTGAAGATAGTAAAGTTGCCCTATGGTGAAGTTAAGATAAAAACCGGTATCCTGGAAGGGAAAGTGATAAACATCTCGCCCGAATTCGAGTCATGTAAGAGACTCTCGGAAAAAACAGGAAAGGCACTTAAAGAGATATATCAGGATGCTCTTTTGTTTTTTTCAAAAAGGTAATATTTAATCAGTTCCTGCACAATTGCAACTACCGGCACTGCGATTAGAAGTCCCCAGAAACCCATTAATGCTCCGCCTGCCATTAGTGAAAAGATTATAACACCCGGATGAACCCCTACGCGGTATTTCATTATATTGGGAGAAATTACATAATTATCAATCTGCTGGATAGCGGTAAAAGAAATAATTACAATAAGTGCTGTAAGCGGAGAAACGAGAAGTGCAGTAAGAGCCGCAGGTATAGCTCCTATTATAGGACCAATGAGTGGAATGATATTGAAGAATCCAGCTAAAAAACCAAGGAGAACTGCCAGGTCTACTTTCAATATTAAAAGAATTATAGTGCATAATATTCCAACAGCAACAGATACTAATATCTGTGCCGTGATATATTTTCCTGCAACTTTATTGATTATATCAAGTATAACATTTGTATCTTTTCTGAATCTTGAAGGCACAATCTTCATAAAAAATGGTCTGATCCTGTCTGAATAGAGAAGAATATATAATCCAAGAAGAGGTCCAACTACAATATATAAAATAACATCAACTACTGATCTGCCAAACGTGGTTATTCCCTGAAAGATATTGATTTCTTTATTTTCAATAATATTTAAAAAATAATCTGCAATGGCACTTGCATCCCTGGTCATTATTTCTCCGGTTATATTTTCAATATTTTTAATAAATAGACTATTTTTTAAAAAATCATTTATAATTTTTGATAAATTTTCCATATACAGAGGAAGGCTATTTATAAAAGTTTTAAACTGGTCAATTATTACGGGTATTACAAAGAATAATGTAGTAAATATAATCCCGATGAAAATTAGAAAGGTGATTGTTACAGCAAAAACCTTTCTCATCTTTTTTTGAAGGAGAATTACAAGTGGTGTAAGAAGATAGGCAATTGCTACAGCTATAATTAATGGGATAATTGCTGACCTTATTAGATAAATGAAGTAACATACAAGTGCAACAATAAGAAGAAGACCAATAATAGACCAGGAAAAAATCCCAATATTTTTTATTTTTTCATTATTGTTTGAAAATTTTTTTAATCTCATTTTGAATTATTATATTATATTTTTAAAAAAATTATAATTTATTGTAATCCTTTAATACTATTTTTAATATCTGTAATTTATCAATTCATAATTTATTAACCTGTTAATTTTAAAAGCTCATCTTATTGATATATTATAAATAAAGTGTATATTTTTAAACATACCATTTTTTATAGAAACAATATAACAAAAATATAGAGCAGTAAAAAATATTATGGATTACGGTTATTTTGATGACATAAACAGGGAGTATGTTATTACCAATCCCAGGACACCGGTTAAATGGATTAATTACATAGGAACCCTTGAATTTGGTGGTTTTGTAGACCATACTGGTGGTGCACTCATCTGTAAAGGTGACCCGACTTTAAACCGTATTGTAAAATATATTCAGCAGATGCCATCCTCGGATTTTAAAGGTGAAACTTTATACCTGCGGTTCAGGGAGAATGATAGTTATAGAGTTTTTTCACCTTTTTTTGTTCCAACCCTTGATTCATATGATCTCTATGAATGTCATGTAGGGCTCGGATATAATCGTGTAATATCGGAATTTTTTGGGATACGTACAGAATGCACGATATTCGTACCGGTAAATGATTATATAGAAATCAGGGAAATAAAAATAATCAATAAAACTGGTAGAGAGATAGAAATTGATGCAATAAATTTAGTTGAATATACCCACTTTAATGCTGTAAGGCAATTTGATAATGCTGACTGGGTTCCTCAAACAATGCAGTCCCGTTGCATAAAGGAAAAAGATGGACTGCTTACTCTATTGCAATATGCTTTTATGCGGAGGGATACAGATGTGAATTTTTTTACTTCCAACCATCCTGTATCATCTTTTGAAACAGATAGAAAAAAATTTCTTGGAGATAATGAATATGGAACATGGGCAAAGCCAGTTTCTCTTCAATCAGATGAACTTGACTGTTATGAGGCACATAGAGGGGACAATATAGGTGCTCTTATGCACCATCTTGGAATTTTTAAACCCGGTGAGGGAAAAACCTTTATTACACAATTGGGGCAGGAGCAGAGTTTTGAAAAAGCCTGCCCTGTTATCGAGAAATACAGAAAACCTGAATCAGTAAAAGAGGCTCTGGATGAAATGAAAAGTTTCTGGGATAAATTTTTATCAACTACACAGGTTCAAACACCGGACAGGAATTTAAATAGCATGCTTAATGTCCAGAACCCCCGCCAGTGTTATATCACCAAAAATTGGTCACGTTATCTTTCATATTACCAGCCCGGCCTCGGTACCCGTGGTATAGGTTTTCGCGACACTTCACAGGATATAATGGGGGTAATAAGCCATATACCAGAGGAATCGAAGGAACTTTTAAAAAAACTGATGATGGTTCAGAAAAAAGATGGTAGTGCGATGCATAGTTTTAACCCTCTAACAATGGAGGCGTCCACTGGTGAAACAGCTGAAATGCCCGACCGTCCACAGTACTATGGTGATGACCATCTATGGATTATTCTTGCGGTGACTGATTATTTAAAGGAAACCGGAGACATGGAATTTTTAGATGAAGTAATTCCATATTATGAGAAGGATGGTAATGGTAATCCTGAAGATAGAGGAACAGTGATGGACCACCTGAAAAGAGCTATTAATTTTACAAAGAATGATAAAGGAATTCATGGCCTGCCGCATCTGGGCTTTGCTGACTGGAATGATACGGTTAACTTAAGGACCGGTGCGGAATCATTATTTAATACCCACCTTTACGGGAAAGGGCTCCTGGAAATGATTGAGCTCTGTAATTTTATAGGAGATAAAAGCACTGCCAGACTTTATCAGGAAGAATATAACAGCTTAAAAAAAATATTTAATGAGATATGCTGGGACGGTCAATGGTATATCCGCTATTTTGACTTTGATGGTACACCACTGGGTTCAAATCAAAATGAACAGGGGAAAATATATCTGAATGCCCAGTCCTGGCCTGTAATATCTGGAATGGCTACTGCTGACAGAGCAGAAAAAGCACTGGATTCTGTGGAAAGGATTCTAAATACCTCTAAAGGAATAAAGATAAGCTGGCCGGGCTTTAATGGTTATGACCCTGAAAAAGGGGGTATTACCACTTATCCTCCAGGAACAAAGGAAAATGGTGGTATATTTCTTCATACAAATCCATGGGTAGTAATTGCAGAGACCATAATGGGAAACGGGGACCGTGCATATGAATATTATAATCAGATAAATCCGGCTGCTAAAAATGATATTATAGATGAATACGAGTGCGAACCTTATGTTTATGCTCAGAACATACTGAGCGATGAACACCCTCAATTTGGTCTCGGGAGAAATAGCTGGCTTACAGGAGCAGCATCATGGATGTACCAGGCAGGAATAAAATTTATTCTGGGCATAAGACCAGGTTATCAAGGTCTTGAAATTAATCCCTGTATCCCAAAAAAATGGAATAGTTACA
>JAQVEM010000142.1 GCA_028697935.1 Actinomycetota bacterium | reverse complement strand
CAATGGTTTGTGTCGATGAAGAAACTTGCTGCACCGGCTATTGAAGCGGTAAAAGATGGGAGAGTAAAAATAATACCGGCTAAGTGGGAAAAGATATATTTTGACTGGATGGAAAATATAAAAGACTGGTGTATATCCCGGCAGTTATGGTGGGGACACAGAATTCCTGTATGGTATTGTAATGATTGTGGAGAGATGATAGTCAGCGAAGAAAACCCTCAGAGCTGTCCGAAATGTGCTGGAAGTAATTTTGAGCAGGACAAAGATGTTCTTGATACCTGGTTTAGCTCCTGCCTCTGGCCATTTGCAGTTTTTGGCTGGCCTGAAGAAACTGAAGATTTAAAATACTTTTTTCCTACAGATACACTTGTAACCGGTCATGACATTATTTTTTTCTGGGTGGCAAGAATGATTATGATGAGTCTGTATTTTATGAAAGATATTCCGTTTAAAGAAGTTTTTATAAATCCACTTGTAAATGATGCATATGGCCGAAAGATGAGTAAATCTATGGGAAATGTTATAGACCCGATGGATATAATTGAAAAAAATGGTGCAGACGTTTTGAGATTTACTCTGGCGTCACTGACAACCCCGGGTAGAAATTTGATGCTTGGTGATGAAAAAATAGAAGGAATGAGAAATTTCGCAAATAAATTGTGGAATGGTTCAAAATTTGTTCTGTCAAATCTTGACTCCGAAATAAATTTTAAAGAATTAAAGGTAGAGCAGTTAAACCTCAATCTATGGGACAAGTGGATAATATCACGATTAAACAGAATGATTAAAGGAGTTGAAAAATATCTGGCAAAGTATAATTTTTCCTTTGCATCAAAGCTGCTTGAAAACTTTTTCTGGAATGATTACTGTGATTGGTATATTGAATCAGCAAAAGTCAGGATCTATTCAGTAGAAGACGCAGAAGATAAAAAAAATGCAATATTTGTGTTGTGGTATGTTCTCGAGAAGTATCTTAAAGCGCTCCACCCCTTTATGCCTTTTATAACTGAGAGGATTTGGCAGAGTATTCCTCATGAGGGTGAAAGCATAGTAATAGCTGATTTTCCTGAACCCGGCTCCTGTCTTATAAATTCTGAAGCTGAAGATAAAATTAAAATTCTTTCCGACGTTATAAGTGAGATAAGAAAAATAAGATCAGAACTTAAGATAAATCCAGCAAAAAGTATACAGGTAAGCTTTAAAACTGATGATGATAGTAAAAAAGAATTGCTTTCGGACAATATAAGATATATTTGCAGTCTGGCAAAAGCATCCGGGGTGGAGTTTAAGGATTGCAGTCAGAAGAAAGGATATATTAAAACTTCAACGGAAAATGTAGATATATTTATTTATATTCTTGATGTGGTTGATGTAGAATTGGAAGTAAATAGACTAAAGGATCGGATTAAAAAAATGGAGCTTGATATAGAAAAAAGCAGAAAAAAAGTATCGAACATCGATTTCATAAACAAAGCGCCAGCTGGAATTGTAAAAAAGGAAAAAGATAAATTAAAAGAATTGGAAAAAAATTTAGTGATATTGAGTGAGCAACTCGCAAGAATTGAAAATATAGTATAGGTGTCAATATATATTGATATAAATTTAATTAAATGAGCAAGTATTTGTAGAAGTTAGCATTTTTAATGTAATTTAATTCAGTACATTTTTTATAACCACTGTATGCTGGATTAAAGTTATACAACAACCAGTATACAATATAAGCAATTTAACTAAAAAGCAGTAAATGTAATTAAAGTGAGAAATGTTGAATGAACTACAGCCAGGTATGCAAATATTTAGATGATTGCCTTATTTTTGGGATAAAACCGGGACTTGTAAGGGTAAACAAAATTCTTGAACTTCTTGGTAATCCTCAAAAGAAAATGGAATTTATTCATGTAGTAGGCACGAATGGTAAAACATCTACGACAAAATTTACCGCCGGTATATTAAAATATAATGGAGTTAGAACCGGTTATCATATTTCTCCACATATTAATAGCTACACCGAGAGAATCTGGATAGATGGAAAGGATGTTTCTGAGAAAAGATTTTCAGAGGTTTTTAAAAAGATATATCCACACATAGAAGAAGTAAATAAAATGAATCTGGAGGGTCCACTCACACAGTTTGAGATAATTACCGTAATGGCATTCAAGCTGGCAGAAGAAGAGGGGATTGAAGTTATGGTTCTTGAAGCAGGAATGGGCGGCAGGTGGGATGCCACTAATGCAGCTGATTCAAAGGTTGTGGGGCTTACAGGCGTAAGTCTTGAGCATACAGAATTTCTCGGGTCTACAATAGGAGAAATAACTTCAGAAAAAGTTGAAGTTATAAAAAAGGGTGCACTTGTTGCGACAACATCATGCAACGAGGAGGTTCTAAAAATCCTCAACCATAAGGTTAAAGATACCGGTTCAAAACTTTTTTTATATGGAAAAGATTTTTATATACAGAAAAAGGTAAGCCTGGGGCTTGATGGCTGGTTACTTGATATTAAAGGAATAAAAAATACTTACAGAAATCTTAAGCTACCTCTGGCAGGTAATTACCAGCCTTTAAATTTATCTCTGGCTCTGGCACTGGCTGAATTATATATGAAAACTAAAGATAAAGAACTTATTGAAAATAAAGTAAGAGAAAGCCTTAAACATATCAGAGTAAAAGGGAGACTCGAAGTTATAAAGGAAAAGCCGCTTATGATAGCAGATGCCAGCCATAATCCCGGGGGGATAGAAAACTTTGTTGAAAATATCACAGCTTATGCCGGAAATCGCAGAAAAATAATAATTTTTGCAGTACTGAAAGATAAGGATTATGAAAGTATGGTAAAAAAAATAATAAGTGTGAGTGATGTTTTAATTTTAACATCAAGCCATAATACAAGAAGCCTTGATATTGATAAACTGGAAGAGGTAGTAAAGGAAAAAATAAAAGAATCAGCAAATAGTGGGGATGATCATAAGGTTGTATTGTACAAAATAGATAGTATTGAAAATTCTATAAAATTTGCTTTAAAAATTTCTGATATAAATGATATTATATGCATTACTGGTTCAATAACTAATCTGGAAAATATTGTAAGATAAATCTATTTAAAATTTATAAAAGTGTTTAATGGGTTAACTTTAATAGGAAAAATAAAAAAATCGAAAAAGATTAAAATGGCTTGATTTGGATATTGTGTTTAAGATGACCTGAGAGCATAAATGGGCTTGTGCAAATTAATAAGGAGGATTAATGGACTTATTTGAGTATGTTAACGATGTGATGGCTTTTTTCAGACTTCCTATATGGAGATATCTATTTTATGGCATAATTTTTTCTCTTATCGTAATATGGCTTGCATTTGTTTACTGGACATATAGAGATGCTAAACTCAGAAGCGAAGATAAAACTGTTCCGATTTTCTGGGCAGCTGTTGTACTGGTACTAAATTACCTTGGACTAATTCTGTACCTTGTACTAAGACCACCTGAATACATAGATGATATGATTGAAAGAGATCTCGAAATTAAAAGGAAGGAAATGCTTATTAATAACAGGCAGATGATCTGCCCGGCATGTGGTAGCCCGATAAAGGATGAATTTTTAATTTGCCCGTATTGCAGGAAGAAATTGAAAAATTCCTGCATAAGCTGTGGGAAACCCTTAAATTTAAACTGGAAAGTTTGCCCTTATTGTAAAAGCACACAATAAATGTATGGGAAAAATATTTAATAAAAAGGATTTTTATGGGAAAAGTTCGTTTTTCAGAGGTAAAGAAAAAAGCTGGTGATGAGGTCAGCGATATTGAGAAGAGCCTTGTTATAATAAAACCTGATGGGGTAAAGAAAAAAATTGTAGGGGAGATTATATCAAGACTTGAGAAAGAAAATCTTAAAATTGAAAAATTAAAAATGGTAAAAATTAGCCGGGATCTCGCATGCAGGCATTATTGTGAGCATAAAGATAAAGATTTTTTTGATCCA
>JAQVEM010000141.1 GCA_028697935.1 Actinomycetota bacterium | reverse complement strand
AGGCATAAGGAGCGTCAGCGACCATAAGATAATGAGCGACCTGTATTTGATAATCTTCAGGAATAGAATCATTTTCCCAACCCTTTCCATAGCGAGAAGTTTTAGCTTCAAAAACAAATTGATTGCCTTCTTCATCAACACCGAGACCATCAAAGTGAGCACCAATGAAACTATATTGCGGATGGTATATAGCTTCTTCTGGTTTCACCACTTCATAACCCGTATCTTTTATGAATTTTTTTCTCACCACTTCCTCTTGGAGTATGCCAAATTCCACTTCTGGTTTATCTGAAATGTCTTTTGGTTCCACCCTTCCTGTTTTTTCCAGCCATAGCTGATACTTTGTTTTCCACTTCGGATTCGGTAAAACTATAACAGGAGCGTCTATGCCACCTATATAATTCTTTCTGTCTTCTTTTTCGTCAATATTACTCATTTTATAACTCCTATCTTATGTATTTATCTTTGTATAATTTTAACATTTTTATGAAGAAGTTGAAACTTTTCTTCATTATCCTTTCAAAGTGCACCATTTTTGCTGGTATTTCTTGCACGGAAAATTCTAATGAAGGACTATCCAAATGATTATTATTGTTCTCATAATCATTATAGACATATCTAATAGTGAAAGAATTCTCATCATAACTTAATATATTGATATTTATGAGTGTATCTTCATATATATACATCAATCTTGAAAATATTGTTTTGTCATCCCTATATTCGTTAATAAATATTGCATTTTTAGTTGATAGGTAATCTTTTACTCTTTCTACTCTTTTGTTAAAATTGAAATTTAACTTCTCCATCTTCAATCTCCTTATAATTTTTAAGGTAAATGTTTAACATTTCTATAAAAGTATAAAAGCTTTTATTGATAATGTATCCAAACATTACTTTTTCTGAAGATAAGTCCATTATTGAAAAACTTACTACTGGACTCATCTTTATATTATGCTTATTTTCAACCAGCCAAAAGCTATAGAATATTGATAATGAATTCTCATCATAGGGTTTTAGATGGATATTTATTATTTTATCTTTTATTTTACCTTTTAATTGACAATAGCAATTATCAATATCGTCGCTAATATTGATTGCCTCTCTAATGATATTGACTTCTTTTCTTTTTAAGAAAGATTTTAGCTCATTAATTTTTTCTTGAAAATCATAGTTAATCATTTTATACCTCCTCTTATACTATAAACCCAGGGACAGAAACAATTTGCCCCTGTTCGTTTCTCACCGTCTCAGGATGCCCTGTAGCAGGAGCTAACAGGTCATTCCTTCCTATTCTCTTTCCTGCTTCCAGCACCATAGCTGAGACAATATAAAGTTTTCCCTCTTCTGGTTCGGGAAGCCCTTCAATTTCTCCATACTCCACTGTATATATATAGATTTCCTCTTTCAGCAGTTCTGGAGAAGTAGTGAGTGAAAATTGAGCGGAAACCCTTGCCACCGTTCCAGATGGAGGAAATTCTTTTCCGCTGTTTAGTTTTACAATGTGTGGGGTTAAGTTAATTATGGTCAACATTTTACCTCCTTATTGCCATAAATCATATTTTTCTTTTATTACTCTTTTTGAGCAATTAATGAGTTCTTTTACTAATTCAAGATTTGTTATTTTCCGTCCAGATTCTATAATCTGAAGCGGGGATTCTGATATTCCACCGTAATATATGGCAAACTTGCCATTATTTTTGTAAGCCACCCAGACTACTTTCTTTTCATCTATGGAGAATGTGCCATTAAATTTATTCTCCAGTAAACCCAATCCAAATATATTGTGGTCTGGTAATTTTTCGTATTTTTCTAAGCTAAGCATTATTTTCCTCCTTTTCAATGCTGTAGAAATTAATGTGATTTTCGTCAAAATGTAGTTGTATTGACCCTAATTTACCATTTCTATTTTTCTTTATCAATATTTCTGCTGTATGCTGAAAATCGGTATTTTCATTATAAACTTCGTCCCTGTAAATAAATAACACCTTATCCGCATCCTGTTCAATATTGCCACTATCCCTTAAATCTGAAAGCTTCGGTCTCTTATCTTCTCGGTCTTCAAGTTTTCGGTTAAGTTGAGCGAGCACCAGAAATGGAATATTTAGGTCTCGTGAAATGTTTTTTATTTCTCTGGATATGGCAGATATTTCTTCATATCTGCTATTATATTTATTATTTGACTTTATGAGTTGCAAGTAATCTATTATCACTAAATTTATATTTATCTTTCTTTTTAATAAGTTGGATACTGAAGATTTTATTGATATAGGAGAAATATTTGCAGAATCGTCAATGTAAATGGGTAAATCATATATATTGTTAATATTATTTGCCAATTCTATTTCAGTTTGACCGCTGAAAACCTGTTCCATAGTAAGATTACTATTCTGAGCTATCAATCTTAGCAATAGTTCACTTTTACTTTGTTCTGCAGAAAATATTGCTACAGACTTATTTTTCTTTGCTAAGTTGCGTGCAATATTTAAAGCAAAGGCAGTTTTCCCCATTGACGGACGCCCTGCTAATATTATATATTGACCGCCAATTATGTTTCCTATTAACCTATCTAATTCGTAATATCCCGTATTTATCATTATTTGATTTTCTACTGAAAGATTGTCTATATAATCAGTTATTATGTCATTGATATTATAGATATTCTCTGCTGAGGAATGTATATCCAGATTGAGAAATCTATCAATTGTATAGTCAATTAAACTGATTTTAGAATTTTTCATTCCCTTATCTATTTTATTTAAAATATCTTGACATAACAGCATTATTTGCCTTAAATTATATTTTTCCTTAATAATCTTAATATGGGATTTAATATTATAAGCATTGACGGTAAAATCTATAAGATAATTAATATAAGGAATTCCACCAATTTTCCCTAAATTTCCTGTTTTTTTCAGTTCGTCGCAAAGAATGATAGGGTCAATCTTTTCTCCCCTTTCGTATATTTCCAGCATAGTTCTCAACAATATCTTATGCTCTTTTTCCCCAAAATATTCCTCTCTCAGGTCATTCAATACCTGAGGAATAACATCATGTTCATTCAATATTGCTGAAATTACCGCTCTTTCAGCGTTGGGGTCATATAGATTATGTTTCATATTATTATTACATCATCAGGTATTTTATAACCTAATTCTTTAATCTTAGAAGATATTTCTTTATAGCTATCAGAGTTATCAATTATTTTAATTATATTACTATGAAGTTTATCGTTAATATTTTCTGTTCTTATATAATAAAATCCCGTATCATTCTTATACTTTTCAAAGTATTTAATTTCACAACCACCCAAAACTGCTTCTTGAATGATTTCTTTGTAAACTATTTCCCCTAAATCAAATATTCTATCTTTTTTCTCTTTGCCATCAAGATGATTAACAAGATAATAACACAAGTTAAGTGCGTCAATTTGTTTCTTAAAATCTTTTGCTTTCATTTTTTTCTCCTTTATTTATATTATGATTACATCATCAGGGACATCATATCCCAATTTATTTATTTCTTCTATTATTTCATATATATTTGAACTTTCATCAATAATTTTCTTAATTTCTTTATCAAGTTTATCATCTATATTATCTGTTCTTATATAATAAAATGTTCTGTTAAATTTATCAATTATAGTTATTTTACAGTCAGCAAATATAGCTTCGTGTATTATCTCTTTGAAGATTATTCCTGCAACATCTTCAAAAAATTTTGAATATTTATTATTTTTAAACAAATTCATTTTATCTAAACAAATATTTAACAATTCTATTTGTCTATGAAAATAACTGCTAATCATTTTTTTTCTCCTAATAATAAAGCCCCTCACGAGTTTTCCCCGTGAGAGGCATATGTTCATTGATTTTCCTGCGCTCTCTCAAGCGCCATTTCAGCATCATAAATGATTGAATACCACTCTTGATTGAACTTTTCTTTGTCAGGCATATTAAGCCTGAGTAAAAGAGTTTCACCGCAATCAAGATTGAACCTATC
>JAQVEM010000140.1 GCA_028697935.1 Actinomycetota bacterium | reverse complement strand
TTACCTGGTTATAAGTATTGCTACTCGAAATTTTCTTATTATAAAATTTTTGTAATTATATTAATTAAAAAATTAGATACCAAGATACCTTAATTAAAAATTGCATCTTAGTATTTAATATAAATAAGGACCTGTTGTAGCATTTTACCAATATTTTAATTATTTGACTATCATATCCTTATCAAGACGGTCTTCATTGGCTAATAAAAAATCTTCAGACATGCTCAATGAATTAGTCGGACAAACATCATTACACTGTGAACAAAAGATGCAGCGGTCAATTCTGATTTTAATTTTCTTCTCTTCTGGAAGGAATTCAATAGCCCGAGAAGGGCACACTCTGATACATAACTTACATCCAATACAGGACTCTTTATCATAAGCAATCTTACCCCTGAATTCCTCCGGCACCTCAACAGGTGAATTAATTTCCACTTCACCATCCTGGACTTTATTGATAAGCTCAGTAACCGTTGTTTGACCGGGATAATATTTCACCGGGAAACAATTTGTGGCAGGCTTGTTTAAAAGTTGTCTGATTAACTCTAACACCAATGGTGTTGGCATTCTTCATCACCCCGTTTCATCAATAATCTAGATTGAAATGGTATTTTAAAACTTATTAAAGATAATACTAGTATCTATACCTGACCTGTCTTAAATAATATAATCAATTGCAATTAATAATAAGCCCATTAAGCTTGTTGCAGAAAGAAAAATCAAGTATGCTGTTGAAGCCTGGTCTATCTTTAAACGTGCCAAGGCTACACGTATAAGAGTGGCTTCAAAAAATATTACAATGAACAATTTAAAGAAAAAGAATAAAATGTTGATAATATAGGCAAAAAATCCAGTTATTGATAATAAATGAGCTATATTATAGGGGAAAAACAAAGCAATAGTTAGCGTCCCCATTACAATCATTTTTACTGCATTAGATAGCTCAAATAAGGCCAAATTTCTTCCAGAATACTCTACTAAGACACCTCCAGCCAGTTCTGTTTCCGCTTCAGGTATGTCAAAAGGCACTATAGATAGTTCTGCCGGTGTTACAATTACCAGGGTGAGTAGTAATAATAAGGCACCGAGAAAGCCTAATGGACCAACTAATCCCCAGATAGGATTGGTACTTAAGGCAGCTAAAGAAAAAACTTTCAACCCAGGATAGGCTAAGTTTAATCGCCAACCTAAACCGATAATGGTGGTAACTAAAGGAAGTTCATAACTCATCATTAAAACCATCTCTCTTTGTGCTCCAATGCTGGCATAAGTAGAACCTGATGAAAAACCACCTGCCACCAGGGCAATCGCCGGAATGGCTAACAGATAAGCAATCAAAATTAAATCACCAGAATCCCCTAACAATGCTGGTATAGGTCCAAAGGGGATATAGAATAAAATGGTAACAGTAGAAACCAGCGCCAGGACCGGTGCACCGTTAAAAACCCAGGGTATAGCATTCTCAGGTACTATATTTTCTTTGATCATCAATTTGAAAAAATCTAAAAAAGGTTGCCTGATGGGAGGTCCGACCCTGGATTGTAACATGGCAGCTAATTTACGGTCAATTCCTTTATAAAACAATCCTACTAATATCCCAAGTATAGCAATAATTAAGGCACCAAAAATATTTAGAATAAAGATTATGATACTTCCCCCACTCATTTCAAAATCCTCCTGGTTTTTGCAATACTCAACTTCATTAATTCTTCTCTGGTTAATACCTGTTTTTTAGAGGTATTAGAATCAACCAGAGTTACTCTATCCATACATCCAATGCAGGGGTCAATGGATGCGATAACTATGGGGATATCAGCAATTTCCTGCCTCTGCAGCATGGGCAACCAGGACATTAGATTATTATAGGTTGGCGCCCTTGCTTTCCACACTTCTGGATTTTCAGATTCATTTAATTTTATATAATGGATAACCTCACCCCTTGGAGCTTCATGTCTGCCCACTCCTTCACCTTTTGCTTTTTTCAGCGTTCCTAAAAGCTTGACAATCTTCGGTTCCGACAAAATTTCTCCTTCTGGTAAGTTATCTAAGCAATATTCTATAATTTGAACGGATTGGAAAACCTCCAGTATACGTACAATAATGCGATCATAGACATCTCCATTTACCTCTCCTGAATAAATATCAGGGGTAATTGCCTTAATATCCATATCAGCATAAGCAGAATAGGGCTGGTCCTGTCTAACATCTTTTTTTACACCAGAAGCCCTGGCAGTAGGTCCAACACTGGTTAAATGGAGGGCATCCTCATAGGTCATAATCCCTACATTTTTAGTTCTTAGAGCAATACTGGGGTCTTTTAGGAACACATCTTCCAAAGTCTGATAGGCATCTTTATAATATTGTAAAGTCTTCATGATTCGTGGCATATGCTCTTCAGAAATATCTCTCCTCACTCCGCCAATCATATACATACCATAATTAATGCGGTTACCAGTCAGGATTTCCAGTAAATCCAATACTTCTTCTCTTACTTTCCAGGAAAGATATAATACTGAATTAAAACCTAATTCCTCAGCAGCTATCCCAGCCCATAGAATATGAGAATGTATTCTTTCCAATTCTGCGATAATAACACGTATATATTCTGCCCTGGGTGGCACCTCTATACCAGCAGCATTTTCTACTGCCCGACAAAAAGCAAAAGGATGAGAGGCTGAACAGATTCCACAAATTCTTTCTGCCAGGTATATAATTTGTACAATATTTCTATTTCTGCCCATGAATTCAATTCCCCGATGGTTGTCTCCAGGGGCTAAATCTACTGATTGAATCTTTTCTCCCGATATCTCAAAATTAAAAGTCATTGGCTCTGCCAGTGAGGGATGAATCGGTCCAATTGGTATTTTATAAGTAGATATACTCAATCAAAATCACCTCAACTCTCTTTTTGAACAAGCTCGTCCAAACCTTTTTGTTCTTTTCGAAATGGAAAAATATCTTTAGGAAAATCTTCTGGAAGAAAAATATTACGCATTTCTGGAAGGCCTATAAATTCAACTCCAAACATCTCCTTCGTTTCCCTCTCCGTTGTCTGTGCCCCAGGAATTAAATCTGTTATACTTTCTATGGATGGTTTTTCTCTTTCCAGACTTACTTTGAGATTAATTGAAATTTCTTTAAATTTTTCTCCATAAAAAAGAGAAAATAGGTAGACCAGTTCAATTTTCTCCCCAGTATCATTGCCAGCGATAATTGCAATATGGGGGTATTGTAATTCCATAAATAGTTTCACAGTATCCCTGAATTTTTCTCTTTTCACCTCTAACCAGATATTGTGAAATTCTTCTTTCTTAACCCCTGCTGTTCTGGTTTCAAGGCGACTATCTAAAATATTTTCTTTTAAATTATCTTGCAAATATGATAATAAATCTTTGGCATCTAAAAACTCCATATTATCACCTGAACCTTCTCATTTTTTTTAAGCATTAACCTCTTCTATCTTCTTTTCAATTTCTACTCCAGAGAAACCCCTTAATCTCTCAAGTTTTAACCATGCTTTCAAAACACCATTAATTATGGCCTCAGGTCTTATGGGACAACCAGGAACATATACATCGACAGGTATGTGTTTATCAACTGGCCCAACTATATTATAAGAATCATAAAACACCCCACCACTTGAACCACAGGTGCCTACCACAATAACCGCTTTTGGATCAGGGGTCTGTTCATATACCAATTTTAATCTTGGTAACATCTTTCTATTAACCGGTCCGGTTACCAGTAACACATCGGCATGTTTGGGACTTCCCACCAGTTTTATTCCAAATCTTTCTACATCATATCTTGGTGTCAAAAGTGCAACGATCTCAATATCACAGCCATTGCAAGAACCGGTATTTAAATGGAAGACCCATAAAGAACGATCTAAATATTTATCTAATTTCATAGCATTAACTCACTCCAACTATAATAAAAATAATAGCCATCATTAAAATTATCCAACCACTGTAATCATTGATATTGCCAGTATGTAATTTCACCAGAGGTTCAT
>JAQVEM010000139.1 GCA_028697935.1 Actinomycetota bacterium | reverse complement strand
ATCACAGATAAAACAAAAAATTTACAAATAAAATTCAATCCTTTGCCGGAAGTAATGATAAAAATTTTAAATGACGGCGGGCTTGTAAATCATATTGAAAAGAACAAGGGGTTTAATTTATGAAACACAGAATAACATTGATACCGGGTGATGGCACCGGTCCGGAAATAACAGAAGCTACAGTAAAAGTAGTCGAAGCGACAGGAGTAGATATTGAATGGGATGTTGTAAATGCAGGTGCAGAAGTTTATGAAAAAGAGGGAACAGTTCTGCCGGATAGAGTTATTGAATCGCTGAAAAGAAACAGAGTGGGTATTAAAGGCCCGATAACGACCCCTGTAGGAACCGGTTTTAGAAGTGTAAATGTTGCAATGAGGCAGTTATTTAATCTTTATGCCTGCGTAAGGCCATGTAAAAGTTATCCTGGAGTTAAGAGCAGATATAAAGGTATAGATATTGTAATAATAAGGGAAAATACAGAAGATCTTTATGCCGGAATAGAATTTGAGAAAGAAAAAAAAGAAACACTCGAACTGATTGATTTTATAAAAGAAAAGAGTGGTTCAATTATAAGAAAAGACAGCGGAATAAGCATTAAACCGATTTCTGTCACAGGATCAGAGAATATAATAAGGTTTGCTTTTGAATATGCCAGAAAAAATAACAGGAAAAAAGTTACCGGTGTTCATAAAGCTAATATAATGAAGTATTCTGATGGACTGTTTCTTGAAGTATTCAAAAAAGTTGCATCTGAATACCGTGATATAGAATCAGAGGATAGAATTGTTGATAATATGTGTATGCAACTTGTACAGAAACCAGAGCTTTATGATGTTCTGGTTTTACCAAATTTATACGGTGATATAATTTCCGATCTTGCGGCTGGATTGGTCGGTGGGCTGGGAGTAGCTCCGGGTGCAAATATAGGAAAGGAAATTGCGCTTTTTGAACCCACACATGGAAGCGCACCTAAATATAAAGGACTAAATAAAGTAAATCCAACAGCAATGATGCTATCAGCAGTAATGATGCTGAGGTATATAGATGAGAAAAAGTGTGCTGATATACTTGAGGCAGCTATTGCCGAAAATATCAGAGAAGGAAAGTATGTAACCTATGATTTAAAACCAGACAGAGATGACCCTGCTGCTGTAGGCACTCAGGAATTTGCTGATGCTGTAGTTAAAAAAATTAAGAAATTACTTTAGATAAAATATAATATAGCAAATTAAGTATAGTAGTGTATTGACTATTCAGAGAACGACCCATTCTCAGTCAATATTCCATTAGCAAAAGTGATGTCATTGTTTCCGCCCTCTATTCTATTTATACCAAAACTTTTCAGTGTATAGCTGCTGCCGTTACTTGTGTATTTATAAGGTGTTCCCCGGATATCATTTCAACAAAGGCTTTTTGTTAGTTATTAATAAAATATTAAAAAAGTAGAATAAAAGATTTTAAAGATTTATAATAAACAAAAGGCTTTAATGGTTAAATCTATTTGGATTACTGAAAGTTTTTTATAGCCCGTGTTTTAGAATGTTCTATTATTATACTTATCTTTAACTGACAATGGATAGCAAAGATAATGTAGATTTAAAAATCTTAAAAGCTATTTACGGGATAGCGAGCTCTATTGGTTCCGAGCTTGAACTAAAAAAGGTGTGCGATTTAATTGTAGAAAAAGTCTTCAGGGTAATTAATTGTAATGGATGTGCCATAATTCTTATAGATGAAGATAAAGTCAGGCTTCAAAGTGAGATTGGATTTGGGAAGAGCATAAGGCAGGTGGAATTTAGCAGGGAGATGCCCCTTATAAAGTATATTTTATCCACAAAAAATAAACTATTTATCGGCAATATCGAGAATTCATATTTTAAATACAGTATCCCGAGGGGAGAAAAAACGACTTCTATGATATGCATACCTATTATTGTAAATGAAGATGTAAAGGGGATAATTTATATTGATTCTAAAAAGACGAATGCGTTTTCCAGCAAGCATGAGTATTTTCTAAATATACTTGCCCATGAGATTTCAATTGCGATAGAGAGGGCTTTAAATTATGAGAAAATAAAAAAATTAACTCTTATAGACGAACTTACAGGTGTATACAACAGGAGAAAATTTGATATGGATTTAAAGGATGCCTTAAATGAGGCAATAAGATATGTTAAGAACCTATCGCTTCTGATGATAGATATTGATTTATTTAAGACATATAATGATGTTCACGGCCATCAGAAAGGGGATATGGTTTTAAGGAAAATAGGAAAGATTTTTCTTGAGAATAAGAGAAAGACAGATAGGGTATACCGCTATGGAGGGGAGGAATTTTCTTTTATTTGTACTGAAACCAATAAAGAGAACGCGAGGATTTTTGCAGAAAGATTACGATACGCTATTAGTAAAAGCAAATTTGATGGTGAGGAAGTTATTATCCCCGGGAAGAGCCTTACTATAAGCATTGGAGTCTCTACCTTTCCTTTTGATGCAACCAGAATGGATGAGCTTATAAAACATGCTGATGATGCACTCTACAGGGCAAAAGCTGCCGGCAGAAACAGGGTAATTGCATAAATTTAAAAAATCTACAGCTATGTTTTTACAGATATTCTAATATTTTTTTAAATTAATTCCAGTATTCCCTGAATAGCCGGGTAGTGTCAATGTCACTAAATGTCAGCAACACAATTTTTTTTAATTTCTTGACAAAAAATATTTTCAGGTTTATATTTTCAATTAAGTTAGATATGTCTAACATTATTAGTTATACCGATAATTGGTGAGGAAATGGAAAAATTAACACAGAGCCTTGAAGATTATCTAGAGGCTATTTATGTAATAAGCCTTACAGGCAATGTTGCAAGGGTAAAAGAAGTTGCAGAGTTTCTTGATGTAAAAACACCATCGGTGGTTGATGCGATAGGGAAACTTTCTGAAAAAGGCCTTGTGGTTCATGAAAAGTATGGATACCTGGAATTAACGGATAAGGGATGTAAAATTGCAGAAGAAGTATATGATAAACATAAAAAAATTTATAAATTCTTAAATGAAATTCTGGGAGTAAGCAATTCTACGTCAAAAAAGGATGCCTGCAACATTGAGCATTACATAAGCAAAGAAGCTATGACGAAAATGATAAAGTTCAGCGAGTTTGTTGATACATACCCGGGGGGATATCCAAAGTGGCTCAAAGATTTTAATTATTATGTAAAACACGGGCATCATCCTGAAAATTTTAATATGGAAAAGTAATCAGGGAGATAAGGAGTAGAGGGCTAGTGTTAATTAGAGGGGTAATATAGTAAACAACAAAAAATTGAAAACTATTTATTAAAGTTTGTATATAAATTTTTACAAAAAATAATCTAATAAGTATTATTTATAAATTATCAGGCTATAAAGTTATTAATATTTAGATGTGAGTAAAGGCAAAAGTGAGGATGATTGGATAAAATAAGAGGATGGGGTTATAGATTAAGGAATCAGGATTCCGAAATAGGTCCAGGAATAAAAGGTCGTGGTCCCGGCCGGAGACCCGGAAAGGAAATAAAAGAAGAGTCAATAGGTCCTGTATCAGAACCTGTATCTACTGAGTCAATATCTACTGATTCAACAGGTAAAAAAATTTTAACCATGGCTGATGCTGTACCGGGAAAAAAATACAGAATAACAGGAATTCATGGGGGCTGTAAACTTAACTCCAGGCTCTGTGCAATGGGTTTTGTCCCGGGTGAAGTTTTTCATGTCTCAGGAGCCTCAGCAGGTGGGCCGGTGTGTGTTGTTATAAAAGGTACAAAGTTTGCAATTGGAAGGGGAATGGCTGAAAGAATCCAGGTTGTGGAGGAAAAATAGTGAAAAAAAAAGAAATAACCATTGCTCTTGCCGGTAATCCCAATTCAGGTAAAACAACAATCTTTAATAATTTAACCGGTATGAGGCAGCATGTCGGAAACTATCCAGGTGTTACTGTAGAGAAGAAAACAGGAATAGTTGAATATAAAGGATACCGGATTAATGTTGTTGACCTTCCAGGAACATATAGTCTTACCGCTTATTCCGAAGAAGAAATTATAGCAAGAAATTTTATTGTTAATGAAAGGCCAGATGTAGTTGTAGATGTTATAG
>JAQVEM010000138.1 GCA_028697935.1 Actinomycetota bacterium | reverse complement strand
TACTAAACAAATCTCAAAAGTTATTTTATTCAATTTTGTAGTTTAAGTAAATAAATTTAAAAAGGAGTTCAAAAAGTGAAAAGAACAAAAAGATCGTTATTGTTAATAGGAGTAATTGCAGTAGTTTCATTAATGGTCATGACTTTTTCGTCATACGGATGTAAACAAGCAGCAGAGGAACCAGTAGCAGAGGAACCAGTAGCAGAAGAACCAGCAGCAGAGGAACCAGCGGAAGAACCGGCAGCGGAAGAGGAAGTTACACTGGCACCGGCTAATATTCAATTCATGAATTCCAAGAGTGAGATACAGGCTCAATTGGAAGAAACTGCAGCGATATTCAGTGAAGAACATCCGGGAGTTACCGTAGAAGTTATTACCGCACCGGAAGGGTCATCGCCGTTTGAGAGAATAACAGCTCTTTATGCTTCAGGTAATGCGCCTGCTCTCGCAATGCTTGATGCAGGTCAAATAGAATTACTGGAGGAAAAGCTTTTAGACTTATCCAATGAAAAATGGGTAGCTGATACTACAGAAGAAAACCTGCTCTTTGGCACAATGGATGATGGCAGAGTAATGGCTTTCCCTTTCACAGTAGAAGGTTATGGTTTTATCTATAATAAAGCAGTGCTTGATGAAGCATATGGTGGGAATTTTGACCCTGCATCAATCAGGACCATTGATGACCTGAAATCTGCTTTTGAGAAGGTAGAAGCCAGTGGTGTTGCTCCTATAATTATCTCACCAATGGATTGGTCACTGGGTGCACACTATTTAACAATAGGTTACGCAGTACAGGATAAGGATTATGCAAAAGTACTTGAATTTCTGGATAGCTTAAAGAGTGGCAGCGTTAGCCTGATAGAAAATGATGGGTTTAACGGTTTGATAGATAATTTTGACCTGATGAAGGAATATAACCTCGATAAAGAAGATCCGTTAGCAGGAACATATGAAAGAGGTCCTGAGAACCTTGGTCAGGGGCAGGTTGGTTTCTGGTTTATGGGTAACTGGGCATGGCCACAGATTGCTACCTTTGATACAGCTAATGGTGCATATGGTTTTATTCCTGTGCCTATCAGTAATAATCCTGATGATTATGGTAATTCTCAGATAACAGTCAGTCCTACTAAATATGTAGTAGTGGATAAAGAACAGAACAGCGAAGAACAGCAGGCTGCAGCTCTAGCATTTCTCGACTGGCTGGTATATAGCCCTTCAGGTCAGGATGCTCTGGTTAATAAGTGTAGCTGTATTCCCGCTTTCTCAAATATCCCGATTGCCCCTGAAGACCCATTAGCACAATCAATAATAAGCTATATGTCAAAAGGCGCAACTATGCCAATGGTATTGGATGTACCCACAGATCACTGGTCAGCGCTGGGAGCATCAATGCAGAAATATTTAGGTGACCAGACTGATAGAGAAGGATTATTTGGAGAAATTGAAGAATACTGGAAAAATGTAGAATAATTAAATGTAAAAAGTTTTATTAAACCGGTAGATTTTAAAGATATTAGGCTGATGTAACTATACTGAAGAGAATGGATTTTATTGGAAGTTTCCTAATAGATATCCTTTCTATAAAATCCATTCTCTAATATAAAGTGGCAGTTGAGGCTAAAAGAAAGCAGGAAAAAATGTACAATAATCTGGTATTTTATTTATTAAATGAATATTAGGATAAAAATTAGAAAGCATAATAATAAGAATCAGATAAGTAATTATTCTTGGAATGATGTGTAATAATTAAGGAGGGATTACAATATATAAGGAAGAAAGTTTTTTCAGTAAAATTAAAACATACCTGATTTTTGCTGGTCCGGCAACTTTTATATTCTTTACAGTTATTATATGCTCATTTGTCTTTGGGATATATCTGACATTTACTGATTGGGATGGTATCTCGAGCAGTTATAATTTTATTGGAATTAAAAATTATATTACTTTTATAAATAGTAAAGCTTTCTGGACTTCTTTTATCCTGACAATGAAATATGTTTTTGCTATGGTGATATTAACTAACGTTATAGCTTTTTTCCTTGCCTATTTTCTTACAAGTGGTATTAAAGGAGAGAATTTTTTTAGAGCAGGTTTCTTTTCATCAAATTTAATAGGTGGAATAATCCTGGGAATTATCTGGAATTTTATTTTTTCTAATGTTCTAGTATATATAGGAAAGAACTTCCTTCCCTTTATTCCTTTATTTACAAAATCATGGCTGGGAGACCCCAATAAAGCACTCTGGGCACTGGTTCTTACTACGGTCTGGCAGTATTCAGGTTATATGATGATTATTTATATCGCCGGGTTTATGAGTATACCGAGAGATGTGCTTGAAGCAGCAACTATTGATGGAGCAGGTAATTTTGTTAAGTTAAAAAATATAATAATTCCTTTTATGATTCCATCTTTTGTTGTATGTATTTTTTTATCTTTACAGAGAGGTTTTATTGTATATGACATTAATCTTTCATTGACTGGGGGAGGCCCATTTAAGAGTACCCAGCTTATAGCTATGCATGTCTATGAAAAAGCTTTTTTAGCCCAGCAGTATGGTGTTGGACAGGCTGAGGCTTTTTTCCTTTTCGTAGTAGTTGCTATTATAACAATGACCCAGGTGTATATTGGTAAGAAAATGGAGATAGAATTATGATAAAAAAAATTGCAGTTAAAAACAGAATAAAAAATCCTTTTAAAATAATTGGTATTTCTTTAGTGTTTTTTCTATATATTTCACCATTATTACTTGTTTTCCTTAATTCATTTAAGACAACTAAAGAGTTTTTATTAAGTCCTCTTTCACTTCCTAAAAAATTAAATTTTCAAAATTACATTGAAGCATTCAGCAAAATGAATTATATACGAAGTTTTACCAACTCTTTAATTGTTACAGTTTTTAGTACCCTTTTTATTATACTGTTTTCTTCTATGACAGCATATATTCTTGTCAGGAAAAAGTGGAAAATTAATAAATATATATTTTTTATTATGGTAGCTTCTATGCTTATTCCTTTCCAGGCTATTATGATTCCTCTGGTTAAATTATTTGGTTCAATTGGAATGATGAATAATGTGTGGGCATTAATTTATATGTATATTGGTTTTGGTGTTTCTTTAGCTATTTTTATCTATCATGGATTTATAAAAAGTATACCACTGGAATTAGAAGAGGCTGCTATGATAGATGGAGCTTCAACAATTCAGGTTTTTTTTCATGTAATTTTTCCACTTTTAAGACCAACAACTATAACTATAGCTGTCCTGGATATGTTATGGATATGGAATGACTTTCTGTTACCAAATCTGGTGCTACTCAGACCATCGCAAATGACATTACCTCTTTCAACTTACAAATTTTATCAAACCTATACTGTAGATTACGGGCTATTAATGTCCGGTCTCGTTATGACGGTCATGCCTCTTATTATAGTATATGCCTTCCTGCAGAAATATATTATCAAAGGTATTATACAGGGTTCGATTAAATGATTTATCTGTTTCTAAGAGGCATCTTAAAAATATGCAAGAAATAAGGAGTAAATAAACGTGACAATAAAGAATGAAATAGTACTAATTACTTACCCTGATAGTATGGGAAAGAATATTAAAGAATTAACTGATATTCTGGAGGTTCATTTTAAAGATGCTATAGGAGGTATTCATATTCTTCCATTTTTTCCTTCAACAGGAGACAGGGGTTTTGCACCATTGACTTATAAGGAAGTTGATAAAAAATTTGGTTCCTGGGAGGATATTGAAAACCTGGGTAAAAAATACTATTTAATATATGATTTTATGATTAATCATATATCGAGAAGCTCAGAATATTTTAAAGATTTTATAAAGAACAAAGACAGTTCACGCTATGCTGATATGTTTATAAGGTATAGTGATTTCTGGCCGGAAGGTAAGCCAGCAAAAGAGGATATTGAACTTATTTACAAAAGGAAACCAGAGCCACCCTGTATAGAAGTAAAATTTGATGATGGTACTACAGAAAAAATCTGGAGCACTTTTGGTGAAGAGCAGGTAGACCTGAATGTGAAAGCTGAAGTAACAAGGGAATTTATTAAAGACTCTCTGACGTATCTTGCTGCTAAAGGTGCTTCTGTTATCCGGCTTGATGCTTTTGGCTATA
>JAQVEM010000137.1 GCA_028697935.1 Actinomycetota bacterium | reverse complement strand
CATCCCTCTGGGCATACTGGGGCGGAATAGAAAACTTTTATGAGGGATGGTACAGCGAAAGTATATGGGAAAATATCCTGATGATGCTGGCGCAGTACTGGATGTTTGCTATTGTATTTATGATAATTGGCTTTATCGGTGTTCGATTTCCAAAAGTTTCTTTATTTTTAAATCTGGCGCTGGGTATCGGGGCTGCAATATTTTTCTCAGGAGCTGCTTTCAGTACACTGTGGGCTATGATAATTATTCCTCTTGCCGCAATTGGTCTCCTTTTTTTCTTTGGGGTAGTAAAACCGAGAAAGATTGCGTATGCACTGGTAATCGGACTGCCCGCACTTATTCTCCTCATAACAAGTATATATGGAATAGTAAAAATAAGTACCCGTGTGGATGATGGCAATTACGGGGCAAGGGTAGTTAAGGGCAGGGGTGGTATCTGTCTTATATGGGCTCCAGAGGGTCCGGGCTGGCCTGAAAATGGAGTAAGTTATGAAGAGGCAGTTGAAATATGTGCTCACCTGAGTGAAGATGGGACTAAACTTCTTGATGAGGAGGTCAATATCTGGCGGCTCCCAACTGTGGAGGAAGCCGTAGCTTCCCAGATGCTTCACAACGAGAATGCCGGTGGTGTGTGGATAAAAGAAGAAAGAAGAGCTGAATATGGGCTTACACCTGATAAGGAAACACCCCTGTGGAATCCACATTCCATGATTATCTATTACTGGACAGCAACTCCTGCCGGAGAAGGGAAAGCTTATATTATAAGTTACAATGGTTATGTCCACCCGGCAAATATTGAAAATAAGTATGGATATCTTTCCTTCCGCGCTGTAAAAGAATGCAGGGAATAGATAGACTTTTTAATACGCATAAAATCTTCTATAGAAAAAGTATATCCATTTGAGGTTTTAATCAAAAAGAATGAATCTGGACTTGCATTCTCTTTTCATATTTAGAATTCTTTCATAATACTTTCTTGATTCTTCAAGAATACCAGCAGTTAAAGGTTTTTATAAACTCTATCATGTGGCCCAATTTCTATGAACTTCAGGGTATCGTTACTGCATTTTTGACAATCATTGCAAAGAACTATTCTGTCATCGCCTTTTTTTCTGCAGGAATTGCAATATAAAAATATTATCAGGAAATTTTTTTTAACGGGCGTGCTGTAAAAACCCCTGAAATTGCCTTTTAAAGGTTCACCTAAAGATACAGGACTATTAATTATCATATCAACTTTTCCTTTAATTTCATCTTTTAAAGATGAGTACTTTTTAAGGGATTTTACAAATGATTCACTAAATAAGATGTTCATTTGAAGACTTCTTTATAAGTTAACCATTTTTCTCTGCCCTCTCTAATTCTTGCAATTGTCTCAAGCAGGGAATCGCTAAACTGAGGGTCTGAGATTATTGTTGTAGTGGGGTCATCTGATTTTGTTCTTTTAAGATTTAATAGAAACTGCGAAATTAATTCTGAGACGGTGGTTTTCTGTTCGCTGGCATATAATTTAGAAAATTCTATCAAATCTTCATCAAGCGTTATATTAAGTTTGCTTTTTGCCATAATTTCAGCCTTTTTTAATTTTTTAAATTTACTTAAAAATGTTGTCTCTAATATTAAATAATTTCTATATCCTATTATACGCATATTATACGCATAATTCAATATTAAAATGTAGCATTAACTATTTTCCACAGATAAAGTTTAGAATTATACCGGGCAGGGAAATTGCAATTTTACAAAGGGGTGGCTCGAAAAAGTAAGAATTTAATTTTACCCATAAGTAGAGGCAAAAAGTTTCTTTTTATGAGGCTCATTTAATGGTTTAAGTTATAACTAATATTCATATAAAAACAAAATGGTTGTACAAGCAGGTTTCGAAAGTAATTCTGATATATAAAAATATTTTTTAATTAAAAAAATCAAAAATATATTGAACTGGTTTATGATAGTAGCATGAAAGAAATGCATAATAGTTTTTTAAGAATATTTATCATTGTATTTATTTTTCTTGCAGTAGTCTGCACATCCCTTATATCAGCTTGTGGAATACATAAATTGAAAATTACAGAAAACCCTGTTTTGGAAGAATCTGGTTTGCCTGCAGAAACGTCCGATAATGGAGATGTGTCAGCAGGCAGGGAAATTGGTTCAGATATAGTAAAAAAAGAAGTTGCCGGCAAAGAAGTCACGGTGGTTATTAATTATGTCAATCCTTTTCAATATTCTGGTGAATATAACTGCAATATTGTCTTTAGTCAGGGCAATAGGATAGATACTCTTGATGTTTATGTTCCGACACCTGCAGAGTGGGATTCCCAGAAGGAAGTCTCGCTGATAACTTACACTGAAAATGGTAAGCTACTGGAGGATGAAGATGGAAATAGATATATAAGTTATAATGAATCTGAATTGAGGGATAATGTACTGGCTTTAAGTCAAAGTTTTACTTTTACATGCTATGAGATAAACACCAGCCTGGGCGGATTTGAAGATATTCCCGACTACGATACCCACTCTCCCCTGTACTTAAAATATACTAAAGATGAGAATTATATAGAAAAGGATTTTTTTAAAGAAATCACACCGGATATCATTGGAGATGAAAAGAATAAGCTAAAACAGATAAAGATAATCTATGATTACATCCTGGATAATCTTAATTACAGAAATAATGATTTTCAGGGTGCAAAATTTGCTTATCAAACTATGGGGGGGGAGAATGTGGGGAATATGCCGCTTTGTTTGTTGCATTATTGAGATCGATTGGAGTGCCCGCAAGGCCGGTTTCTGGATTCTGGGCTGACCCCAGATATGGGCAGACTCACGTATGGGCTGAATTTTATATTCAGGATATCGGGTGGATTCCGGTTGATCCTACTATCGGGCAACAAAACGACCAGAGCAGGCAATATTATTTTGGCAATCTCGATAATTGCCGGCTGATAATGTCAAAAAATTTTAATATAAAACTTGACAACAATGTTGCTGGTTTATTTCAGGTTGGTGCATTCTGGTGGTATGGTTCGGGAGAGGATCCTGAATTTAATTTTGAGTATAAGATGAAGTAAAAAATACTTTTATTAAAAAAGGGTTTGAATGCCTAAAGTAAGGTATTCAGCGGCATTCAAAAAGATTTTAAATTAGTTTAATCATTTGATTTTTGAAGAATCCTTTAATTTTTAAAGTCATTAGGATGGTTTGTGGCTATTGGGCTTCACTAATACAGCAATTAATTATCATAAATAAAGTTTCCTTTACAAAAGGAAACTTCTGGATAGATCCTTCCTTATAATAAGGAAAGATTTATGGAATACATAAATCAAATTTCTTTTAAGCCCGTAGCAGAAAAAATTATCGGCTTTAATGCCTGTTTAAAGTTTTTAAAATCCAAAAATATTTACAAAATGTAAAAATTATTTTACAATATTAGTGTAATAATTAATTTAAATAAGAAATATTGTATAATTTATTAACTATAATTATGAGGTTATTAAAATGAAAAGCATAAATTTAAGTAAAACTATTGGGAAGAATATAAAAAATGCAATAAAAGAATCTAATTTAAGCCAGGAAGAGGTTTCAAAAAAGATAGGTATCTCAAGACAGACTTTAAATAATTATATAAACGGGATAACTCTTATAGATTTTGAAAAACTACTGGATGTTGCAAATCTAACTGGAAGGAATATAGACTTCTTTTACAAAACCAATCAATTATTTGGAAATTACAAATTCAGGTCAGATACCTCTATAGATAGCAGGCTAAAGATTAAGTTTGAGGAGAGCATTAGAAAATATGATGAAATTGAAAAAATAAATAAGGTAAGCTCTCATTACATTGATATAGATGTCTATCTGGACAAATTCGATAGGGAATATATAGCAGCCATGGCAGAAAAGATAAGATGTTTATTTGATATTGAGCCCGATAGCCCGATAGCCAATCCAATATATGAACTTGAAAGAAATGATGTAAAGATAATTCAGTTTAAAGCCGGAAACAGGGATATTTCTGGATTTTCAGCTTATAAACAGGAGTCAGGTTACTGTATCTTTTTAAATTCGGAATGTACTATTGAACGCAGGTTTTTTACTGCTGTACATGAACTTGCACATCTGATATTTCATAAAAGTGATTA
>JAQVEM010000136.1 GCA_028697935.1 Actinomycetota bacterium | reverse complement strand
ATATTGATTTTAGTAACAGTGCCAATTTTAAGATAGAAGTGGATTTAAGTTGTCAGAAGGTTCTAATATATTATAAGGATAAACTATTGAAGGAGTGGATTTGCTCGGGCGGAACAGAGGAGAAGCCAACGCCAAAAGGTGAATTTAAAACTACCGAAAAAGGTGAATATTTCTGGAACCCCAGATATAATATGGGAGGATATTACTGGGTAAGATTTTACGAGGATTATCTTTTTCACAGTGTTCCTTTTGATAAGGATAATAACATAATACAGGAAGAATATGATAAACTGGGAACCCCTGCAAGTCACGGGTGCATAAGGCTTGAAGTGGAGAATGCCAGGTGGTTGTATGAGATGCTGCCACCCGGTGTAAAGGTAAATATTTATTAATTATATTTAACTCCATATATTAACTCTGGTTTTAGGTCAACCCTGGCGGTTCAGCCTGGCTGTTCATTTCTTTTACCTTAATAAATTATATAAATGTTAAATATTTTATGGCATTTTGTGAAATAATGTAGACATTGCTTAAAATTGTATTTTAGTTGATTATCTGTAAAGTTGCAAATACACGATTAAAAAGTGTCTAAAATTGTATCGTTGCCTCATTTAAAAAAATTACCGACTTTACATAAAAATTCATGTTGCTAAAAGTAACTAAATTAATATGTATCCAATCCACCTCGGTAAAGTCTATTAACATCTGTGATTAATACAAATGATAGGTATATAATAACCCCGAGAGGCATTATAAATCCTGGCTTTGTAAATCCGATTAATGCAAATGATAGATATATAATAACACGTAAGAATATATGCCATTTATATAATTGGTTTGCGATCAAAATCATTTTTTATTTTATAGTTAAGAAATAATAAATGAAATTGACAATAAAAAACCGGGTAGTATTATTATTTATTAATAATGATAATGATTATCATTTACAGAGGGTATGATATTAAAAATATAATATTTAATATCATTAGTTTGTAAGGGTTTGTAAGGTTTATTAATATGGTTAATAAGAACTGGTGATGGGCAGGCAATGGATACTCACGGAACCCACAGAGCTGATAAGAAAAATATTGATGAATACAGGAAGAAAATAAAAAATAGTGGTTTAAGGCTGACTGCAACCCGCACGACTATACTTGATACTTTTATTGAAAATCCAGGCGATTTAAGCGCTGAGGAACTATTTCTGCTCTCACATAAGGAATGTCCAAAGATTGGACAGGCAACAATTTACCGTAATTTAAAAATGCTGGAAAAAGAGGGCATTATAGAAAAGACAGGTTATAAGGACAATAGAGCTGTATACAGTATAAAAGAAAGCCTGTCTGCTGATTCTAATAATAGAAGTTACAGAAAAATAGAAATAAGTCGCAAAGAAGTCAACGAAAAATCGGACAAAAAAGTCAGCAAAGAAGTTAGTGGAAAAAAGTTCAGAAAAGCCAGCAAAAAAGCAGATTTTGAAATTGACAGAAAGTTTAATATTATAGGTCAGGAATCCAGCATTGAATCCCCGTTAAATTTTAATTATGAGTCTAATTATCCTCATTATTCTGATTATGAAAGAACTTTAAAAAGCTATATGGATATGGGAAAAATAGAAGAGGCTCGGAAACAGCTGTCTGAATGGATTTCTGATTTAAAGAAAATAAAAAGAGAAAAGGAGCTAGAATTGGAAGATGCAATAAAAGATTTTGGGAAAGTTGACAGAATAATTAATTACTATCAGAATAAGGAAAGCAATCTTATACAGATACTTCTAAAAATTCAGAGCGAATACAGATGGCTTCCCAAACATATCCTGTTATATATCAGTAACAAATTAAATATCCCTCTTACAAATATTTATGATATTGCAACATTCTATAAATTTTTTAATCTGGAACCACAGGGGAGGCATTCTATTGTAGTTTGTATGGGCACGGCCTGCCATGTAAGGGGAGCAGCTAATCTGCTCCAGAGAGTTGTAAATGTTCTCGGGATAAAGCCCGGAGATACAACGAGTGATTATAATTTTACTTTAAGCACAGTAAATTGTCTTGGCTGTTGTGCACTGGGGCCTGTTATGATGATTGATAATAAGTATTACAGTAACCCTCAAACAGCGAAGCTGAAGAAAATATTAAGTCAATTTCAATAAATAATTTCAATAAAAAGGTGGGTCTGGAATGTCTGTTAAAATTAATTCAATTGAGGATTTAAAAAAAATAGCCTCGGAATATGAAGAGCAACTCAAAGATTCAGTAATAATCTCAATCTGTTCCGGCACAGGCTGTAAGGCATATTCATCTGATGATATTTACGCCAGTATTCAGAAAGAGATTGAAAAGAAAAAACCAGAAAAAAGAATTATTTTAAAAAGAACAGGATGCCATGGGTTCTGTGAAAGAGGTCCCATTATAGTCATACACCCTGGAGATATCTGCTATCTGGGGGTTACTGAAAAAGATATACCTGAGATTGTAGAAAAGACTATAAAAGGTGAAGTTGTAGAATCTCTTCTTTATGTTGATGAAAATGGGAAACCGGTGCTTAAAGAAGATGATATTCCGTTTTATAAATTTCAGAAGAGAATTGTCTTTGGTAATAACTCAAAAATAGACCCAAAAAGTATCCAGGATTATATCAGAATTGGAGGTTACCAGGCCCTTATCGGAGTTCTTAAAGAAAAAACTCCTGAAGAAGTTATACAGATAATAAAAGATGCAAACATCAGAGGAAGAGGAGGTGGAGGTTTTCCTGCAGGAACTAAATGGGAGATAGCAAGAAAAGCTTCTGGAAGACCTAAATATATAATTGTTAACGCTGATGAGGGGGACCCGGGAGCTTATATGGATAGAAGTATCCTTGAAGGAAACCCGCACAGCATACTGGAGGGGCTGATAATAGGAGCATATGCCATAGGTGCAAACAGTGGCTTTATATTTGTAAGACATGAATATCCCCAGGCTGTAGAGAACATAAGGATTGCCATAGACAGTGCAAGGGAATATAGAATTCTGGGAGATAATATAATGGGCTCAGGATTTAATTTTGATGTTATGGTTCATGAAGGTGCTGGAGCTTTTATCAGTGGAGAGGAAACGGCTCTTATAAAATCTATTGAAGGTAAAGTGGGAGAACCTGTTCCCAAACCCCCATATCCTGCCACAGAAGGATTGTATTCTAAACCGACACTTATAAATAATGTAGAGACTTTTGCAAATATCCCTCTGATTATTAAAAATGGGGCTGACTGGTTCAGGAGTACAGGAACGGAAGGCAGCAGCGGAACAAAGATATTTTCTCTTGTTGGCAAAGTAAAAAACACGGGACTTGTTGAAGTGCCTATGGGAATTACGTTAAGAGACATTGTTTATAAAATTGGCGGTGGAATCAAAGGTAATAAAAAATTTAAAGCCGTCCAAACCGGAGGTCCTTCCGGTGGAGTAATACCTGAAGAGCTTCTTGACCTACCTATAGATTTTGACAGGCTGACGGAAGCCGGGACAATGATGGGTTCGGGCGGAATGGTGGTCATGGATGAGACTTCCTGCATGGTAAATGTTGCCCATTATTTCTTGAAATTTTTAGCCGATGAATCCTGTGGTAAATGTGTTCCATGCAGAGAAGGAATAAGGCAGATGATTTATATTTATGAAAGTATAATGGAAGGCAAGGGTAGCGAGGAAGATTTAAAAATTTTAGAAGATATGGCGCTGCTGGTGAAAGAAGCTTCATTATGTGCGCTTGGTACTACAGCACCTAACATAGTGCTTACAACATTAAAATATTTCAGGGAGGAATATGAAGCTCATATTTATTACAATACCTGTCCTGCCAGAGTTTGTCTGCCTTTAATAACATATACTATAAATACTGACAGATGTGCTGGCTGTGGAATCTGTGTTAAAACATGTCCGGTGGGTGCAATAAGTGGGGAGATTAGAAAGCCCCATTCAATAGATGAAGGAATATGCATAAAATGTGGTTCATGTCTTGAAGTCTGTCCGGAAAAATATAATGCAATTGAGGTAAAAACAGGTTCAGCTACAGAAAAAGTAAAGGGAATAGAAAAGTAAGTGGTGCAAAAGCATAGTTGAGGGTAGAATCAATAAATATTAATGAGATAGAAAAAGGTTGTTATAGAAAATAATTATACAGTATGGCAAAAAATAATTA
>JAQVEM010000135.1 GCA_028697935.1 Actinomycetota bacterium | reverse complement strand
ATCTATAGACTTGCAACAGAAGCAAAAGAGATTATAGATGGAGGCAATATTGAGACCCCTTCAATAAGAGAAAGTCTTGCAATCCTTAATAAAAATATAGAAGAGCTTGCAGAAATAGACCATAATTTTAAAAAATTTACTGAAAGTCTATCACCGGTTGCAAATATTATCGAAGAATTAGGGTACAGTCTTGCCAGCTACCTTGCAGATTTTGATTTTAGCAGTGAGAAGCTGGACAGTATCCAGGAGAGATTATACAAATTATCAGAAATTAAAAGTAAATATAAAATGGATTTAAGTTTAATTAATGAGTATGCTGAAAAATTAAAAAATGAAATAAATGAGCTTGAAAGCCTTGACCTGGAGATTGAAAAAAAACAGGCAGAGTATAATGAGTCTGAAAAAATTTTGATTAAAAGAGCCCTCATGTTAAGCGAAATTAGAAAAGAGACTATAGATGAATTAAAAAATAATATCACAGGAGAGCTGGTCGAGCTTGGTTTTAAGTCCGTATCTTTTATACCCCGCCATGAGTTTAAAGAAGGCGATAATGGTATAGAATTAAATAATAAAAAAATAAAATTTTCCAGTGATGGAATTGATGATATAGAATTTTTAATCTCACTTAATACAGGCGAATCTGAAAAACCTCTAAATAAAATTGCTTCAGGTGGTGAAATATCAAGAATAATGCTTGCCATTAAGTCGGCAATAAGTTCGGTTGAAAAAATAACAACTATGATTTTTGATGAAATAGATACTGGAATAGGCGGAGCTACATCTCTTATAGTTGGGGAAAAACTATATAAAATTTCAAGAAACTGTCAGGTAATTGCAATAACACATCTGGCACAAATTGCATGCTTTGCAGATGCCCATTATTTTATTGATAAACATATTGAATCAAACAGAACAAAAATAAAAATAAAAAAATTAGGCCTTCCTGATAAGGTCAGGGAGATTTCGCGTATGATAAGTGGATTTAAAGATAGTGAGATAGCTGCTATGCACGCCGGGGAACTTATAGAAAAATGTAATTATATAAAAAATAATTTAGAGGAAGAAAGGAAAATAAATATTGAAAACTAAATTTATCTTTGTTACAGGGGGTGTGCTATCTTCACTAGGTAAGGGTATATGTGCGGCTTCACTCGGCAGGCTTTTAAAATCAAGGGGATATAGTGTGACAATACAGAAATTCGACCCTTATATTAACATTGACCCTGGAACTATGAATCCCATTCAGCACGGAGAGGTTTTTGTTACTGATGATGGTGGAGAAACTGACCTTGATCTCGGACATTATGAAAGATTTATTGATGAAAATCTATCAAAATATAATAATTTTACATCCGGAAAGATTTATAAAAATGTCATTGATAATGAGAGAAAGGGAAAATTCCTTGGAGCAACAGTCCAGGTAATACCCCATATAACAGATGAAATAAAATCATGTATTAAAAAAACATTATTAAGAAAAGAAACAGATATAGTGATAACTGAAATAGGAGGCACTGTCGGGGATATAGAAAGCCTGCCCTTTTTAGAAGCAATAAGACAATTCAAAAAAGACGTTGGTAAAGAAAATGTTCTTTATATTCATGTTACATATGTCCCGTATTTAAAAACTACAGAAGAATTAAAATCAAAACCAACCCAGCACAGCGTAAAAGAATTAAGGAGTATTGGAATTCAACCAGATATAATTATATGTAGAAGTGAAACCAGAATATCTGATAGCATTAGGAAGAAAATAAGCCTTTTCTGTGATATAGAAGTAGAAGATACGATAGAGGCGATAGATGTAAAGCATATTTATGAGATTCCACTTATGCTCCAAAAAGAAAACCTGGATTTGAGGGTTCTTTCAAAATTAGGATTAAGCGCAGGAGAATCCGATCTTAAAAGCTGGGAAAAAATTGTTGAGATAATACATAATCTGGATGGAAGTGTAAAAATAGGAATAGTTGGGAAATATACTAATTTAAAGGATTCATATATAAGTATTGTAGAAGCTTTAAATCATGGTGGTTACTATTTTAAGAAAAACGTAGATATAGTCTGGATAAATTCTGAGTTACTGGAAAAAAACTGCCAGGAAGAAAATATACTTGAGAGTGTTGATGGAATACTTGTGCCATATGGATTTGGCCCCAGGGGTATAAATGGAAAGATTAATGCAATAAAATGCGCAAGAGAAAAAAAGATACCTCTTTTCGGAATATGTCTCGGAATGCATTGTGCAGTAATTGAATTTGCAAGGAATGTTATGGGACTTAAGGATGCAAACAGTACGGAATTTGATCCTGACACGAAAAATCCTGTAATTGATATCATGCATGAACAGAGAGGCGTAAGGAACAAAGGCGGTACGATGAGACTTGGAATATATGAGTGTAGATTAAAACCGGACTCAAACGCATACAGAGCCTATAAAGAAAGTATAATTTATGAAAGGCACAGGCACAGGTATGAACTTAACAACAGTTATATCGACAGTCTTGAAGAAGCCGGACTTATTGTAACCGGAATTAATCCTGATAAAAATTTAGCAGAGATAGTTGAAATAAAGGAACATCCATGGTTTGTGGGTGTTCAATTCCATCCTGAATTTAAATCAAGACCGGAAAGGCCACATCCTTTATTCAGGGACTTTATTGATGCCTCAATAAAACACTCTAATGAAGTAAAAAAGTAGAATGACCAGCAAAAGACGCAGATTGGGTAACAGAATGAGAAAATTTTTAATTATTATAAATTCACTTTTCCTCGTAATAATTATGTTATTTACCCCTCTTGCATATTATGTATTTAATCTTGACTATTATGAAGCCCTGCAGGAACGATACGGAGTATTTTCTATTCTGGACAGGGATGATGTTGTAAAAATTTCAGAGAAAATTATTAATTTTTTTAAATACAGGGAAGACCTTGATTATAACGACCCGGCTCTTCAGGCAAAATACACTGATGAAAGAAAAAGCGCTGTCCTGCGATTCCATCAGGATGAAATAAGCCATCTTTATGATGTAAGAGTAATCCTTACGACAATATTTATTATATATTTTATCAGTTTTATTTTGTTTATTATAATTCTAGTGGTTCTTTCGGAAAGGAATATGAAAAGTTTTCTGAGAAATACAGGTAGAGTCTTTATTATAGCGCCTGTTATTATTTTTATTATTATACTGCTTCTTTTACTATATGGCAGAAATTTCCCTGTTTTATTTGAAAAATTCCATAAAGTTTTTTTCCCGCATGGAAATTATGCTTTTGCAGGAAATTCTCTTATAATTTCTATTTTCCCATTTGAATTTTTTTACAGTTTTTTTATCAGACTTGTAACCTGTTCTGGTATAATGTCATTAATATTTTTATCTGCAGGCATTATTTTTGTTAATATATCCGGGTTATTTAAAAATAGAGTTTATGATTAATAAAGAAGGTTTATGGTTAATAAATTATGATTAATAAGGAAAGATTGCTAAACTCTTTTTTGGAACTATTAAAAATAAAAAGTCCCTCAAAAAATGAGAAGGAAATCGTTGACCATGTAAGCTCTAAATTAGAGAGTTTAAATCTTGATGTTTATATAGACGACTGCTGGAAAAAGACCGGTGGCAATGCCGGGAATATAATTGCCCGGTATAAATCAGATAATACAACCGGCAGCAGACCTATTTTTCTAACAGCCCACCTTGATACAGTTGAAGTAAATGGTGATATAGTTCCTGTTATAAAGAAGGGAATAATATCAAACAAAAATAAAGATTGTATTCTTGGTGGTGATAATAAAGTTACTGTAGCAGCAATTATAGAGGCTCTGGAAGTAATTATGGAAAATAATATACCAACTGGAAATATTTATGTAGTGCTGACCGTTTCTGAGGAAATTGGTCTGCTTGGTTCAAAAAACCTTGATACCAGACTGATTAAAGCAAAATATGGTTTTGCCTTTGATGGAGATGGAGATATTGGAATAATAATAAATAAAGCACCCTACCAGAATTCAATTGATGCACAATTTAAAGGTAAATCAGCACATGCGGGGGTTGAACCGGAAAAAGGTATTAATTCCATCCAGGCTGCTGCTGCAGCTATAAATAAAATGAAAATAGGAAGAATTGATAAAGAAACTACCAGTAATGTTGACAAAATAGAAGGAGGAATAGCCAGAAATATAG
>JAQVEM010000134.1 GCA_028697935.1 Actinomycetota bacterium | reverse complement strand
GTCCTCTATTTGTTGCTTTTGCTGTTTCACTTCTTCCTTTTTACCCAAGTCCTTTTTATCTTCATACCTTACTATCATTATGGCAGTTACGGTCGAGCATTATCTTTAACCTAAAAAATGCAGCGGAAGGAAATAGGGTTGGTAAATTCTTTCTTGGCTAAAGCAACCGAAAGTTTCTCAAGAAATTTGCTTTCAGTATTTTCCGACTTGGAATTTGGCAACCCAATTTCTCAATTTGTGTATTATTCATTTTTATTGCCTTATTTTGGTATAAACATATATCTATTTGTATTATAAGCTGTTATACCATTTTCTCCTGTCTTCCCTAATAGCATTGCTTACCCATTGCTTACCCATTACGGATGGCATTAGCAATGAGTCCGTATTGAGTAAGCAATGCTTCCTGCAAAGCTGTAGACGGAGGACACCGTTCCTCTACCAGAAAAATGGTTTAGATTGTTGAGATTCTCTCTGCCCTCCGCCCTCCGCTCTCTGCTTCATGCGATGTGTGTTTAAACCACTGAAAATGCATAAATATTTTATCCCTGATGTGGATTCTTTCATTCGCAGGAATGATAAATGCTTTTTCCCTCCAGAAATGGTCTTAGAAAATAGAAAAAAATCTTGTTGTCCTCGTTTTTCCCGGTGATTTCGGTAGCTAAAAAAATGCTGAGGAACGGCATCCTCTGCCTACACTTTAAAATAAACTTGACAGAATATTTATGCTATATATAGTTGCAAAAAATTTACAAGAGGATAAAATGCGAATAACAACAACATTTCTTTGGGTGTTACTATGTTTTTTGTTGTTTTTAACTGCTTGCGATGAAGATTTGCTAAAACCAGCAGATTATAATCCGGATAATGCCAATCGCAAACCCTTGTTTCATCGTTCACTATTAATGGATGAAACTGGTGATTGTTATACGGGCTATCGTAATTTCAATATCCGTCCTGGTAAAGTTAAACTGGAATGGGATACATCAAATGATAATAATTTCCTGCTCTATCGTTTATACCGGGAAAATTCATTAATAACTACTATCCAAGATCGTTCTGTTAATACTTATACTGATTCTCTTCTAACTCCTAATACTAAATATCATTATACTATAGTCACTCAAGTGAGAACTGGCTTAAGTAAATCAGACACTTTAAGTGTAAAAACCGCTTCCAATCTACCACCTTTAATTAATTACCGGGTAAACAATAATTTTGAAGTTATTCTTTACTGGAAAGATAGAAGCGATATCCCTGGCAAGTTTCAAATATTTAAGAATGATGAACCAATTGGTGAAGTTAATGAAATCCTGCCAACCGATTATGAACATATCTACTCTTTCAAAGATACTGCTACTAACCCATACTATTATTATACTTATCAAATTAAAAAAGTAGGTGTTCAAGATTCAACTTCTCTATCTTCTCCTTTAGGTGTTTATGTATATTACTCTATGATTCCTCTCACTTTGAATTCTCTTCATCAAATACCTGGAACTACTAATGTCGTTTTGGATTGGACGGATACTTGTACTGGTGAAACTGGTTTTAGAATCTACAGGAAAGAATCAAGTGGAACTAATTTTTCACGGATTAAAACTATTAACGAAAGCAATGTAACTCAATATACTGATACTGATCCTCTGGTGCTTGGGAAAACCTATGATTATTATGTAACGGCTATAGATGCAGAGATTAGTCCCGTAATTGAAACAGCTCCCTCTAATATTCTTTCTATAACAATTGTTGAAAATATGCAAGTCGAATGGCAAATAGCCCTTAAGGATTCTTACGGAGATGGATGGAATGGAGGATATATAAAACTATATATCAATGGTACTCCTATATTTGACTACTTAACTTTGTCTAATGGAGCCGGACCGGAATATTATACTTTTACAGTAACAGAAGGTGACCAGATAGATATTTATTATTATCCTGGTAATTGGTCTAATGAAAATTATTATGCTATATTAGATCAGAATGGCAATATTGTAGCTGAATCAGGTGGAACTTGGAATGATCCTGGGGTAACTACCCCTGGTAATTTATCCATAACTGTTGATTTAGGAGGAGGCAAAGCCGGAAACAAAGCTGTTGCCCAAATAGGAGGTGAAAAATGAGGAAGACATTCTTAGTTCTAATTCTCGTAAGCGGTATAGTGTTTTGCTTTGCCCAGGAATTCAATTCCTTTCGGTATCTTTCTACCAGCGGTGCTTTGGACGGTGATGTAGAATATGCTTTTGATCCTCTTGATCTTAATTATTTAAGTGGAACACGGTTCTTCAGCGGATTAAGCAATTTCAGCGGTAATGATAAAATTTTGATGAATAGTGGAGATAACTACCTTCTCTTGGGAACCTCTACGGATAAAACATTTCTAAAAAAACTTAAAGCTGCTCTTCTCTTTAAATATTATGATCAGGAAGACCCCCTGGAGATAAATTGTTATCCCAGTCCTTATGATGTATATCCTACAACTGATTGGGGCAGAGTGGAATATACCTGGCAAAATTATTACGATACGAATGGCAATTCGCTCTATGACCGTTATGGGTATGTTCACCAGAAATATGAAAATGTGGCTAAAGATAAGGGAACTGATTTCTTTTTTGTCCTTTCGCATCAGTTAGGTGAAAAGAGTGTTCTGGGCTACAAACTGGGCTTTCTTTATTCCCAAGAAAGTAATACTTATGCTCAGGATAATATTCTTTCCGCACTTGCGGGCGATCCTACTTGGGAATATACATATAATATTATTAACCTTCCAGAAATAGACCCTACTATAGCGGAAGAAACTATCTCTTCAAATTATTTGGGTGATTTTGATACGAAAGATACTAATTCCACTCTCCGTAATCAATTGGGATATTTGACTAAATTAAATGCCTGGGAATTTTCCGGAACTTATACTTTGGATTATTTAGATAATTGCCTGGAAACGAAGGATTTTGCTTCCCAAATATATAGCTATAATTCCGATATTACAAATTATTACCATGCCTACAGAAAAAATAATTATAAAGAAAATGGTATGTTTAATCAAATTTCCGGTCGTGTGCGTTATATTTTGCTTCCTGATGATGATCCTTTACATACTGGCTCTGTCAGCTGTGGTCTCGGCTTTGGATTACGGACTTTGAATGTGGAAAGAAAGGAATTATACAATGAGGATAAAGATAACAATGACTCTTGCTATCACAATATCATTAGCGAAAACCTTTCTTCCTCAGGCGATTTAACAGGTATTAACTTCTCAGCTAATACCCGGCTAAACTATCCTCTTAATAATAAGACCTTCATTGGCACAGGTTTATTCTATAATCTGCAAATTGATGACTTGGAAGGCGATTTTACCTATAATGTTACCAGATTGGATTCTATTTTCAATTATGATGGAAGCTGGAACGAGAATATTAATATAATATCTAAATCTGCAGGTAAAGTGAAACAAGAAGAAACAGTTAGAATTTTCCGTGCTCCCGTAGGACTGGAATACTGGTTTACTAATAATCAGAAATGGGCTATGCGCTTTGGCACTGTTTTCACACATAAGGTAGAAATATATAAGGAAAGTTATGCTCCTACCTCAATTGAGCCAACCATAATTGAAGAAACCTATGCAAATGGAGAAACTTACACCAATATTGATAATAATATTTCCCTAAAAGAAAGCCATTGCACAAAATATTCTACTTCCAAAACGGATTTCAGTTACGGAATTTGCTTTAAAGCTAATAATAACCTAAAAATTGACCTGCTGACTATGTTTGATAATGAAGATCTGGAACTCTGGAATACTGATTTCCTCAGGAACTTGAAATTGTCCTTTACCGTTATCTTCAAATAAACTAAATCCTTCTCACTTCTGGGAGCGGTTTTTTCCCGCTCCCTTTTTTATGTAGACGGAGGACGCTGTTCCTCCGCTTTTTGTGTAGTTAATAGATGTTTTTTTCCGGAAGGTTGATGTCCCCGTCAACCAAAAAGCCCGTCAGGGCGACACAATTATAGCGATGGGTGTGTAAACCCCTCGTAAAAAAGGTTTAGATGGTTGAGATTCTCTCTGCCCCCTGCTCTCTGCCCTCTGCCAAAAAGTGGTGGGTGATACAGGATTCGAACCAGTGACCTCTACGATGTGAACGTAGCGCTCTAACCAGCTGAGCTAATCACCCTTGCACCTTTAAAATGTAAAAATATTA
>JAQVEM010000133.1 GCA_028697935.1 Actinomycetota bacterium | reverse complement strand
TATACTTATAATTATGCACGTTGTTATAGGAAAATAAAAGCTAAAGTTTTCCTTTTTTATGGTTATATCTCCCGGTAACTTTCCGGCAAAGGGGATTCTGGAAAACAACCACAGCAGTCCCCCCAGAATAATTATTCCAATGCCTATAAAAATTAAAATTTTTCCTATGGTACTAAAATTCATCTTATTTAATATTATATTTAAATTCTGAATTTTTAAAAGCCATGTTTTGTCACGGTAAAAGATACACCACCTGCTTTCAAAAGAATTCCCTGGAAATTATTTTTTTGTATTATTAAAGCCTTTATAAAGTTATAATATGTAAAAATTATTTTTTTTTATAAAATTATAAGTATAATAACAAGCATGAATAATAAATATAATAAATGGAAATGGAAAAATAAAATATTGATGTACCGGGAGTAATAAAAATGGAATACATTCTTGGAGTTGATGGTGGAGGTTCTAAAACTGCTGTTTTAATTACAGATCTTTGTGGCAATGAAGTTTCCCGTGTAGACACAGGTGCAACAAGTTATAAAAGTGTCGGGAAGAAAAAAGCGATAGAGAATTTAAATGAAGGTATTTTTAAAGCAATAGCTAAACTAAAGTTTCCAGGGAAAGTGTATTTTAAAAGTTCCTGTTTTGGATTTGCAGGTAATGATGCCAGTAAAGACTTTAATGTTTATAAAGAAATTGTTTTTAATAAGGAACTCAGCAGTTATCTCAATCCCGAAAAAACTTTAATCTATAATGATACCAGAATCGGGATTGAAGCCGGGAGCGATAGTAAAAATAAAATAGTAATTATTGCAGGGACCGGTTCAAACTGCTTTGGCGTTAATGAAAAAGGTGAAAGTGCGAGAGCAAGTGGCTGGGATTATATTCTTGCAGATGAAGGTAGCGGATACAGTGTTGGTCTCGGTGCACTGAAAGCAGTTATGAAAGCCTATGACGGCAGGGGCGAAGAAACTTTACTTTCCCGGACAGTGCTTGAGGAATTAAAATTAAAAGATGTACTGGATCTTCCTGGATGGGCATATGGGAGCCCATTTTCGAAAGCAAAAATCAGTGCGCTGGCGAAGGTTGTATGTATGACTGCCGGGATGGGTGATAAAATAAGTATAAACATACTGGAAGATGAAGTAGAAGAAGTTATATTAACTATTAGTGCAGTGGCTAGAAAACTGGAACTCGAAGATAAAAGTTTTGACCTTGTATTTGTTGGTGGGTTATTTAACTGTGAAAAATATTTTAAAGATGTTTTAATTGATAAATTAAAAGACCGGTTCTTGAAGATTAATTTTATACCTTTTTTAGCCGATCCTGTTAAAGGGGCTATAAAATTAGCTATTAGAAATCTGGAGAATTAGCATCTAAATAATTTGATAATTTAGTTTATGGGTTTGCTCTACCTGAGCGAGCATGGTTAAATAATTGTTATAACTTGACATTATTCTGGTGTGTGATAATAATTATTAGGCGAATTTTATATCAGGTGAGTTTCAGATAAGTTAGTTGTATTATAGTAGATGGATTTATCGCCGGTGTAGCTCAACTGGTAGAGCAGCTGATTTGTAATCAGCAGGTTGTCCGTTCAAGTCGGATCGCCGGCTCCATAAGTGGAGGGATGCCCGAGTGGTTAAAGGGAGCAGACTGTAAATCTGCCGGCGAATGCCTACAGAGGTTCGAATCCTCTTCCCTCCACCATAAATTTTTAAAAATTTATTTTATGAATACTTTTTATAAATTAAACAGCGAATTTATAAAATTTTCTCAGGTGATTAAAGAAGTTCTCCAGTAAATACCTTACGTTTATAACCGGAATTAATAAGTTATTAAAATTTATAATGCCCGTGTAGCTCAGGCGGTAGAGCATTTCCTTGGTAAGGAAAAGGTCATCGGTTCAAGTCCGATCGCGGGCTCCAGTTTAAATTTCTGTAATATATAAAGAGCAAATCCTTAATGATTGGTAACTACATGATGATTTCTGCAAAAATAGCGACAATATACTAAAGTCTGTTAGAAACAGAAGAAAACTATTGATGAAAATCTACTAAATCAAGACAGAGAAGCTTATATTTTTGTGGGTTACTCTTTGTGTAAAGATTCGCGCTATTAAAGTGGAACATTTGAAAAAATAATTTTTTTATTATAGAATAACAAACACTTATATTTAAACTTAACTTGAAAGTAAAATAATGAACAGAAAATCTGTTAAGCCGGTAAATTCAAAAAAAGCTAATTTTAAGGAAGCAATAAATCATAGAACTATTAAGAATCTCAAAAAGAAGGAATTTACATTTAATAGTGGTCATGAAAAAAATAGAGAGCTAACGGAGAAATTAAACAGGTTAGTAATAGAAGTAGATCTGGATGGGAAGATTATTTATGCCAGTAAAAAAATGCTTGGGAAAACAGGTTATACGCAAGATGAAATCAATAAAGGGCTTAAGATAGATAAGATAATAGTTCCACAGGGAAAACATAAATTTAAAATTGATTTTAATAAACTTATCAGAGGAGAAAAGTTAACCTGGCCAGTTTATGAAGTCAGAAAAAAGAACGGCTCAACATTTGCTTCAGTAGTTAATCCTGATTATATTTTAAATAACGAAGGTGAAATAACAGGATTAAGATTGATTTTTACAGATATATCTGGTGTTAAAAAAACTGAAGAGGAACTCATAGAAAGTCAGGAACGTTATCGCTTATTATTTGAAAATTCTCTTGATGGAATATACCGAACTACACTCGAAGGAAAATATATCGATGTAAATCCTGCTCTAATTAAAATGCTTGGATATGATAGCAAGGAAGAACTTCTTAAAATAGATATTCCCACGCAACTCTACTTGAGACAAAATGACAGACCATCGCCTGATAAAAGAGACAGGATATTTGAAACACAACTTAAAAGAAAAGATGGCTCGGTAATAACTGTAGAGATTAACTCAAGAGTGGTGCGCAAGGACGGGAAACCTGTATGTTATGAGGGAATAGTAAGAGATATAACAAGGCGAAAAGAAACCGAAGAGAAACTTAAGGAAAGTTACGAAAAACTTAAAAAAACTCTAAATGAGATAATTTATACTCTGGCTTCAATTGTTGAAGTAAGGGATCCATATACTGCCGGTCACCAGAAAAGGGTAGCACAGATGGCTGTTGCTATTGCATCTGAAATGGGCCTGAATGATGATGTAGTAGAATCAATAAGAGTAGCAGCACTAATTCATGATATTGGAAAGATAAATCTTCCTGCATCAATCTTAACGAGACCGGGAAGGTTGTCAGAAATAGAATATGATATGGTGAAAACTCATCCAAGATTAAGCTATGACATGTTAAAGAGAATAGATTTTTCCTGGCCTATAGCTGATATTGTTCTCCAGCACCATGAGAGAATTAATGGTTCAGGTTATCCACAGGGGCTTAAAGATAAAGATATAAGGTTAGAGGCAAAAATACTTGCAGTTGCTGATGTAGTGGAAGCTATGGCTTCTCACAGACCCTACAGACCTGCTCTTGGTATTAATAAAGCTCTTGAGGAGATTAATAAAGGTAAAGGAAAGTTATATGATGGGGAGGTTGTTAAAGCCTGCAACAGGGTTGTTAAAAATAAAAAGTTTAAATTCGATGTTGATTTAAGACCTTATCTATAACCCATGATTTTCTCTAAAGATATTATTCAAATCCTTTTTATCCAGGTTCCCTTTACTGTCTTTAGCGTAAGGGAATTCTTTATTGTTGAATTTTTTTTGATATAAGAGTCAAAAAGCATCTTGCACTATTATGCTGTATATATTAAAAATTTTTTATGATTTTTGATATAAAAAATAGAGTATAAAAGTGGAAATCTTAATTTTAGCCATATATGAATTCACATTATGCAGAAACAGGAATTACAATTGACATAGAAAATCTTCTTTTATAAAATCTATGTTTACTTTTAAAATAATAAAAATTAACTATAATTACACTAGGTTATTAATAAAGCCTGATTGGCGGTGTAGCTCAGTGGTTAGAGCACACGGTTCATAACCGTGGGGTCATTGGTTCAAATCCAATCACCGCTACCAGATTATAAGAACTTTTAACCAGAGAAAGGATATATTATGGCCAAGCAAAAATTTGAAAGAACAAAGCCTCATATAAACATAGGAACCATAGGCCATGTGGACCATGGTAAAACAACTCTTACTTCCGCAATTACAAAATG
>JAQVEM010000132.1 GCA_028697935.1 Actinomycetota bacterium | reverse complement strand
ATAATGCATCTAAGTTTAATATAGCAATACAGGGAAAAAGACAACCCGGTTCTGTATTTAAAGTTCCTGTTTTGATGGAGTCTATAAGGCAGCATATCTCTCCAAATAATACATTTAACCCAAATGGTCCGATTACAATAAAAATGGATACAGGCCCTGATTGGATAGTAGATAACTATGGAGGACAAAAATACGATACTGATAAAATGTCTGTAGTAGATGCTACAATACACTCTGTTAATGTAGTTTATGCTCAGCTTACAATGGAGGTTGGTCCCGAAAATATTGAAGAATTATGTGAAGAAATGGAAATTTATGACATAGGAAGCAACCCGGCAATTGGTCTTGGCGGTCTTGAAATAGGAATAACTCCACTTGATGTAAGTAAAATTTTTTCTACTCTTGCATCTAATGGTGTTTATCACCAGCCTGTATCTATATTAAAAATAGAAGATTCAAATGGAAATATACTCTACGAATATGATCCCGATGAAAATATCTCAAATAAAAGAATCCTCGAAGATGCGGAGGCATACCACATTACAGAAATTCTTAAAAAGGTAATTGAAAAAGGAACCGGTACAGGCGCTGCAATAGGAAGACCCGCTGCAGGAAAAACCGGAACAACCAGCGACCATAAAGATGCCTGGTTCGCAGGTTATACTCCCGAGCTGGTTACCGTTGTTTGGATGGGTTATTCCGATTCCAATAAACCGATGGAACCAATAAATGGAAGAACAATAGTGGGCGGCTCATATCCAGCAGATATATGGAGGGAATTTATGTCATCGGCACTTGAAGACACTCCAGTATCTGATTTTAAAAAACCTGACAGGAGCCTGATAGACGTAGAAATCTGTACGGTATCGAATCTTCTTGCGACTCTATGGTGCCCTGAAGAAGTAAAAGAGTGGAAAATATTTGTTGAGGGTATGGAACCTGAAGATATATGTAATATTCACAATAAAATTGAAGTGCCAGATGTTACTGGTTTTAACATAGATGAAGCAAGAGCTTTATTCGAAGATTTAAATTTTGTAGTTGAAGAAATCTACGATTATAATGACTCATATGATGAAAATATTGTCTTTAAGCAGGATCCGGAACCGGGTACTATTATGGAATCACTTGAAGGTGAGAAGCTCAGCATAACACTTTATGTAAGCAAAGGTACAAAAACATTTAAAATGCCTGACCTTAAAGGAATGGAACTAAATAAAGCAATAAAAATTTTAGACGAGCTGGGACTTGTTATTAACGAGATAATATATGAATTCAGTGATACTGTACCTACCGGTAAAATAATAAAACAGGATCCGAAACAGGATAAAACTGTATCCAAGTCAACCGGTGTTACTCTATATGTAAGTAAAGGTGAAAACCCTGAATCTTCTGTGCCGGATGTCACAGGGTTATCTGAAAACGAAGCTATCTCTATGCTGAAAGATGCGGGATTCAAAAAAATTACTGTTCTCAGTGAAGAAAGTACTGAAGAAATAGATAAAGTATTTTCACAGATACCTGCAGGAGGAACGGCATATGATAAAAGCCTTGAAATAATTATTAAGGTTAGTAAAGGTATTAAAGTTCCTGATGTTACAGGTCTGATAAAATCAGATGCAATAAGTATGCTGGAAGAAAAGGGCTTTACAGTTGAAATTTCTCCACAAGGCCCTGTGGGTGATGAGATTGTGGATGATGAGATTGTTGTAAATCAAACACCAACTGGTGGAAGCTATTTAAATTATGGCTCTACTGTTATTATAAAAATACAATAAAACATTTTCTTCTTAAGATGTCTTTATTAGTCTATATCCTTTAAAAGTTCTTTTTAATATTTAAACCCTTTTGAATTAGATGACACAGTTTATATATTATTACCCATTTCCAACTTCTCTACCCTTTACTCGACTCCTCTCATTAAGTGACCTTTTGTATAATTTCTAAAAAGATTATCATTTTGCAGAGATGAAACAAATTTTTTATATTTTTGATTGCCATCCCTGTAAAGAATATTTATAGCTTCATTATAACTTCTTATTATTTTACATAAGTCATTCTTGCTGTAGAAAAAACTGTCCAGAATGATATCATTTACTTTATTTTCTTTTATTTTTTCAAGATCAAATAAGGTACACATAGCTTTTGAATTAAAAACTATTATGTTTCCATTGTAATCAGAACAAACAGGAAACCTAAAACCTTTTACATCCTCTATATAGAATTTACATCTATTTTTCTTTCCTGTGATGTATTCTAACCTGTATCTTGAATTCATAACCGGTATATAACCATGCCCGAAAATAGAAAATTCAGGTTTACCGGTTTTATATAATCTTTCAGAAGACGATATTATTTCCATTATTTCTGCTATATTTAGCTCTCTTGATAATTCTATTCCTTTTAAAATACAATTTTTATCTATAAGCTCTTTTAAAAAAACAACCGATAAGATATTAAAAAGATTAAAATTATAACTTACATATATATTAATTTTATTACTGTCCCTGCTTTCCTGGCTGATTTCAAGTAATAGCTCGAGTATTCCAGAATTTGCTACCACAAAATCCCTGATTCCCAGGTCCAGTAATCTTAATATATTATTTTTGATGATCTCAAAATCATCATCATGGATAATATGTGGAGTTCCGATACATACTGTAACATCTTTATCTTTACTATTTTCCTTTATTAATTTAATACTATCGAGCTTTGATCCATTGCTTTCAGTAAGTTCTTTAAAATTGTTATAAATTATTCTCTTTGCTCCGTTTCTTACCGATAACTCTAAAAATTCAGGGTTATATACTACAGTCGTTAGTGTAATTCTGCTTTCTGATTTTTTAGACTCATACAATTTTTTTTTGGATAAAAAATTATCTAAATAATTTTTTATTTTACTCTCATCCAATAGGATGTTATGTTCTCTACTATTATCTTTTAAGCAGATTTTTTCTGTTGAAATTCTGACTATACCATGTTTATATAAATCACTCGCTTCATCATTTAATTTTTTATCAAAATATTTAAATACTCTGTCTTTTTCTAAAATACTACATGGGGCATTTATTTTAATTTTATATCTGTATTCTTTATTATTACCTGTTATAAATTCATCTATTTTTTCAAAATCTTTAATAGTTATCCTTTCATTTCCTTTTTTTGTCCACACCTCCAGAATATCGCCTCTATTTATCTCCCACCTGCTTTTAACATAGATATATTTTATTTTTCTTTTGTTTTTGCCCCCATCATCGTGATCTTCGTAATCTAACTTATAAACTCTACCAAGATAATTACCCGTGCTACCGGATTTCTTTAAAGATATTATATTTCCCGGGTATTTATGCTCCATATAACCTTTTCCCATATCTCTTGAATATACACCGGCAAGTTTATAAACATCATAATCATCAACTCTGTACTCAGCCGGATTATTATAATAGAGGTCTATATATTTTCTGTAAATTTTTGTAACTATACCTGTATATTCTGCTGACTTCATTCTCCCTTCTATTTTTATTGCATCTACGCCAACCTTTACCAGCGCCGGTATAAAATCGAGCAGGCATAAATCGTTCTTGCTTAAAATATAACTTTCTTTTCTTATGATATATTTATATTTACCATTTTTTTCTTCAAGTAATTTATATTTCATCCTGCAGGGTTGCAGGCATTTCCCCCTGTTCCCACTTTTCCCGCTTATAAAAGAACTATAATAGCAGCTGCCCGAATATGAGTAGCATTGTGAACCATGAGCAAATATTTCTATTTCAGTTAATTTTTTTTCACATAGATTCTTTATTTCTTCAAGGGTCAACTCTCTTGCAAGAATTGCTCGCTTAAACCCGATTCTTTTTATTAATTTTAAAGAGTAAGTATTATGAATATTTAACTGTGTGCTAGCATGTAAGGGGATATTGGCAAAAAGGTCTTTGACTATTTTATAAAGACAAAAGTCCTGTATTATTATTCCGTCTCTACATATAGCGACATACTGCCTTAAAAAATTAATCACTTCTCTTAATTCACTATCTTTTATAAGCGTATTAAGCGCAAGATATACCTTTATACCGGCGTTATGTGCAATAGATACTACTTCTTTAAGCTGGTCTAAATCAAAATTTTCCGCATAAGCCCTTGCTCCATATTTTTTATATCCCAGATAAATTGAATCTGCGCCAGCATTAATAGCTGCAATAAGCTGATTCATACCGCCCGCTGGCACAGTTAACTCTA
>JAQVEM010000131.1 GCA_028697935.1 Actinomycetota bacterium | reverse complement strand
ATAATTGATGGTGCCTCACAAGGAATTGTTGCAGGTAGCTTTATTACCTTTGCGCTTTTATTTCTTGTGTCGTTATTTTTAGGTAGAGCTTTCTGCGGCTGGGTATGCCCAGCAGGCGGTGTTCAAGAGTGGTGTTTTGCGGTCAACAATAAAAAAGCCAGGGGCGGGAGATTCAATTGGATAAAATACTTCATTTGGGTCCCTTGGGTTAGCAGTATTATCGTCATGGCAATATTAGCTGGAGGATTTCGTACAGTAAATCCATTACATCTAACTGAAACTGGAATATCGGTATCAGAACCTGCTGCTTATATACTATACTTTACGGTGGTTGGTCTTTTTGTAAGCCTATCGTTTACCACCGGAAAGAGAGCTTTCTGCCATTATGTTTGTTGGATGGCGCCTTTTATGGTAATTGGGACCAAAATAAAGAATTTCTTCAAATTGGCCTCACTTCACTTGGAGGCTTCAAGCGATAAATGCAAACAATGTACAACATGTTATAAGAATTGTCCAATGAGCTTAGAGGTTAACAAGATGGTGCAAAGCGGTTCTATGGAGAATACAGAATGTATATTATGTGGCACCTGTGTTGATAACTGCCCAGAGGGGGTAATAAGGTATTCCTGGAGACATAGAAAATGATGTGCCGTCTTCACATAACACAGCATATACGCTGCGAGCTTGCGCCCTTGCCCTTCGGACATTGCTCTCAAAAAATCAAAAGTAAAATATTTTATCTGTGGCCAGAATTGTATATAAAATTGTTGAATCTACGAGTTTATATGCTAAGATTTAAAGAAAATTGAATCCTTAATTAACTAAATAAATAGCACAAAATAATATTTATATGGATATCTGGAGGTAAAGGCTGTGAAAAGCACAATTGAAAATTTAGCAAAAGCTTTTATTGGGGAAAGTCAGGCAAGAAACCGTTATACCTTTTATGCTAAGATTGCCAGAAAAGAAGGCTTTGAACAAATAGCGGAAATCTTTCTCATTACAGCAGAAAATGAAAAGGAGCACGCCAGCTGGCTATTTAAGTTAATAAATGAGTTAAAGAAAAAAAGTAATGAAAATCTTGATGAAATAAAGGTTGAAGCTGGAGCTCCAATAATACTCGGTACCACTTCTGAAAATTTAAAAGCGGCTATCGCTGGCGAAAATTATGAACACACAGAGATGTATCCGGAATTTGCTGACGTTGCTGAGGAAGAAGGATTTTTAGAAATTGCTAAAAGATTAAGAGCAATTGCCAGAGCCGAAGAACATCACGAGGAGAGATATAAAAAGCTTCTAAAAGAAGTCGAAGCAGGAACAGTATTTAAAAAAGAAAAAGAGGTATGGTGGGTTTGCCGTGAATGCGGGTATGTTCATTTTGGAACAGAGCCACCAGAAAGATGCCCTTCATGCGATCACGCTAGAAGTTTTTATCAGGTTAAATGTGAGGAATATTAGAATTATTAAAGCTGAATTAAAGGATTTAGGTCTTTTATTTAATTACAAATAAAGTTTATAATAAAAATGGTTATAAATATTAAGCGATTATCCAGAGCAAAATTTCTTTATAAGTTTATTTGAGGAATTAATGTAATCTTTTGGTCATTTAAAACAGAAAATCTATGCTTGAAAAATTAATAACAAAATGGTGGTTTTATGTAATTGTTTTATTAATTGCTTTCGTTCCATCAATTACGCAAAAATCAGTTCCACCGGAACAAACCCCACTAATTATACAGGAGGTTTTACAAAATCCTCTTGTGTATAAATATTCTGTTTTTTTCCCGGTATCTAAAATATTATTGATCATTCTAATAGCCGGTCCGCTTATTTTGAAAAATAGTTTTAGAAGATTATTCTCTATATTTTTTGTTATTCTAATGTCTATTGTTGCAATATTCCAGAATATATCATTAGAAACTCAATTCGGCTATGCAATACTACTGGGGAATATAATAATACAGGGCATAGTTATAATCACATGGATTTATGAAATAAAAGTTCAAAAAAATGATTTTAGTAAGATAAATATAACATGGTGGAAAATATTATGTCTGCTATTAGGATTTTTCGCATTCTGGATGCCATCTAAAAATGGTTTTATGCATTTTTCATTTATTGATCTATTTATTAATGAGGCTGGATTAACCTATTGTATGATTACTCCTGTTGCTTTGTCAGTGTTACTTCTTTATTATCCTGATGTAAATAAAGTGTCGCTGAGAGTTACAGCATTAGTTGGCTTGTATTTTGGAATAATGAATATATTTACATGGTTTGTGTTAAATGCAGAGTTCTGGTGGATGGGAGTACTGCATTTGCCATTATTGATTAATAGTATTATTGGATTGGTTTGTTCCAGGTCAATAAAGTCCATGGATTCATATAATACAGAATAGTGCGCTGTGTTGCCTGCGATCGTCCGTGCTTTGTAAACATTTACATCTGTGCTCCACTGTGGTAGAAATATTCTTATATACCGGAAAAGTCAGGTGAAATTTTGTTTTTAATTATTTTTTTATTTTATAAAGTCTTTTAAGAAAAGGCATTCTATAAAAAAAGAAAGGAGTCAAAATGGAGACAATAAAAATTAAGCCTGAAAAAGAACTAAAAACGCTATGGCTCATAACATGGACAATATGGCTTGTAGCTGGAGTACTTCTTCTTACTCCATTATTTTTTATTGGAATTGAATCATGGATTGCACTCACCTCTATTGTTGTTTACATTTTAATTTTAATTCCTGTACTTATATGGATCAATGCTGCCTTTAATGCCATTGAATACTGTATTGATGATGAGGGAGTAAAAATGAAAGGTGGAGCTGTGTGGAAGAAACACGTAACAGTCCCATATTCAAAGATAACAAATGTTGATGTTACACAGGGTCCAATGCAGAGATACTTCAATGTAGGAACAATTCATGTACAGACAGCCGGTGCTGGAGGCCAGCAGGGGCAAAAAGCCGAACTGAAAATAAATGGTATAAGAGAGATGGATAAAATAAAAGATATTATAATAAAGAAAGTAAAAGAAGTAACCTATCCTTTAAGTAATACAAGAGTGGCTAAGGATGAGAGGGAACCATTTAGAGGCAGCAGTGTACAGGTTAACTCACAGGTTTTTGAAGATATTTTAAATGAGCTAAGGGAAATAAAAGCATTACTGGAAAAAAGAGAGGAAAATTAAAGAATGCTCAGGAGGTATATATATGAAAAGCTATAGAAAAGAATTATGGTTTCAAACTAAAAATAGAAGAGAGTTTATTAACATTACAGGAGAAATTGAAAGTAGTCTGTATGAGAGTGGAATTAAAGAAGGCTTGCTTCTCTGTAATGCTATGCATATTACTGCTAGTGTTTTTATAAATGATGATGAAAGTGGCCTGCTCCACGACTTTGAAAAATGGCTCGAAAAGCTGGCACCTGAAAAACCTTATAGTCAGTATATGCATAATGGATTTGAAGATAACGCTGATGCGCACCTTAAGCGCACAATAATGGGGAGAGAAGTGGTTGTAGCAGTAACCGATGGTAAACTCGATCTGGGACCATGGGAACAGATATTTTATGGTGAATTTGACGGAAAAAGAAGGAAGAGGGTACTAATAAAAATAATAGGGGAGTAAAATAAAAATAAGCAATAACTGCACTTTTCGAATAGACATCTCTCATTATATTTATATGCATAGAATAAAATGATAAAAAATTATATAAAAATATAAAAAAATTGGTCAGAGGAGATTAATATTAAACTTGGAATCATAGGTCTTCCTAATGCGGGTAAGAGCACACTTTTTAATGCAATAACTGCAGCCGGGGCGGCAGTCTCAAATTACCCTTTTTGCACTGTAGAGCCCAATATTGCCACTGTCCCTGTTCCGGACAGAAGGCTTGAAGAGCTGGCAAAAATAATAAAACCTGAGAAGGTAACTCCAGCTACGATTGAGTTTGTAGATATAGCTGGATTAATAAAAGGAGCCAGTGAGGGTGAAGGACTTGGTAATAAATTCCTGTCCCATATACGTGAAGTAGATGCCATTATTCATGTCGTCCGCTGTTTTAGGGATGAGAATATTTCACATGTATATTCAACTATAGAACCTTTAAGGGATGTAGAAGTGGTTAATGCTGAATTAATCCTGTCAGATCTCGAAATTATTGTAAAAAGAATCGAAAAAACAGGAAGAATGGCAAAAAGTGGAGAAAAGAAATATGTATTTGAGTATGAACTACTAAAGAAAATAAGAGACGG
>JAQVEM010000130.1 GCA_028697935.1 Actinomycetota bacterium | reverse complement strand
GGAAAATAGCCCCCTTATAATCCCTGAAAATGCGGTTGTAATTGATACTACAGAATTGTCTATAAGGGAAGTAGTGGATAAAATAAAAAAATTATATTATGAGAAAATAAATGGTAAAAACAAAACACGGTAAATTTTATTTTATTTTTTACAATACTTTAAAGTATGTTTTAAGAGCTATTTTCAAAATGCTCTACAGGGTAGAAACTATTGATATGGACAAAATTCCGGAGAAAGGAAAACTGATAATATGTTCAAATCATATGAGTTACCTTGACCCCGTAATAATAACAGATTTTATGCCAAGATATATTTATTTTATGGCAAAAGAAGAATTATATGACCATAAGATTTTAGGCTCACTTATAACTTTCTTTAATGCTTTTCCTGTAAAGCGTGAGGGTTTTGGTATGGAAACATTTAGAACAGCACAGGAAGTTTTAAAGAATGGGCAAATTTTAGGATTGTTTCCTGAAGGCACAAGGTCCACAGATGGCGTACTTAAAGAAGGAAAGAAAGGAGTCGGTTTTATAGCTGCACACAACGAAACACCGATTTTACCCATAGCAATAAGTGGAACTAATAAAGTATTTCAAAAACCACATAAAAGAATATTCTTTCCGAAAATAAAAATAATTGCAGGTGATATTATAGATGTAAAAGAAATACTTGAAAAATATGATAAAAAGGAAGCGGAGAACATAATAGTCAGTAAAACGATGGAAGAAATAGCAAAATTATATGAAAAGATAAAATAAATTAATAAAGAAAATAAGAAAGCGCTGCGATATTAAGAAAATTACTGGTTATTAAGGCAAATGTAAAAATAAATAAAAGAGGTTCTACACACAATGGAAATAATAATTTCCAGATATTCCGGTTACTGCTTTGGAGTAAAAAGAGCACTAAAATTAACATATAATGTATTAGATAATAGTACAGATAAGAATAAAAAGATTTTTTCTTTTGGTTCAATTATTAATAACCCTGGAGTCACAGAAAAACTTTCTAAAAAAGGACTGGTTCAAATTAAGGATATAGATGAAATAGAAAATAATAGTATTTTTATAGTAAGGTCCCACGGGATGCCACCTGATTTGATAAATAAAATCAGAGTTGAAAAGAAATCAGAAATTATCGATGCTACATGCCCGTTTGTGAAAAAGGCCCAGGCACGGGCTGAATTTTTGTCTGAAAATGGTTATTTTGTTCTGGTGATTGGTAATAAAAACCACCCTGAGATACTTGGAATAAAAGGCTATATAGCCGGTAACAACTATATGGTAGTAGAAAATGAAAAAGATGTTGATAGGATACCCGATAATAAAAAAATAGGTGTAGTTGTTCAGACTACACAGACCAGAGAAAAGCTTTTACTTATTACCGGCAGATTACTTGAGAAAACCAGAGAGATTCTGATTTATAATACTATCTGTGATACTACCTGGAAGAGGCAGGATTCAACAAAAAAATTAGCTGCTGATACTGACGTAATGATAATAGTAGGTGGGAAAGATAGTGCAAATACAGTACACCTTAAAGAAATATCAAAAGAAATTAATAATTCAACCTACCATATTGAGAGTTTTAAAGAATTAAAGCCTGAATGGTTTAAAAATAAGAAGAGGGTTGGCATAAGTGGAGGTGCTTCAACACCAATGGATGATATAATCGAAGTAAAAAGAACAATTGAAAAAATAGATAAACAACAATTGAAGATGAGTAAAGAATAAAATTAAATATATACTATAAGCAGGTTGCAGTATATATAAAATACAGCATATGAAAAATAGTTAAAATAGTTTACAGGAAAAAGAGTACTTATTAGAAAGGGACGAATAAAAATAAAATGCAGAAAAGCACCGACATTAATATTCCCAAAGTTGCAATAGTAGGAAAACCAAACGCAGGCAAATCAACCCTTGTTAATAGAATATGTGGAAAGAGGGAAGCAATAGTTCATGAAGAGCCTATGATTACCAGAGACCGTAAATATTATAAAACCGACTGGAATGGTAAAAATTTTTATCTTATTGATACCGGAGGAATAGACCTAAAATCAAAGAAAAAATTAAATGGCCAGGTATTACTGCAGACTAAAAAAGCTATAGATGAATCAGATGTTATAATCTTTATGGTTGACTTAAGACAGCCGGTATCTCCACTGGATGAGGAAATAGCAGCAATTTTAAGAAAACTGGATAAGGAAATAATTTTTGTTGGAAATAAGTGTGATAATATTAATGGTGCTGTTTACACAGAAGAATATTTAAAATTTGGATTTGGAAATCCAATAAAAATTTCAGCATTAAATGGAATAAATATAGGAGATCTTCTGGATGAAGTTGTCTTAAGATTTGCAAATTTACAAGTATATGCCGGCGAGCTTAGTGATAAAGAAGTATTAGCACCACCTGGCATCTGTATTCTGGGAAGGCCAAATACAGGTAAATCAACTTTATTTAACGCTATGATAAAAGACGAAAGGGTAATAGTGAATGAAGTTGAGGGTACTACAAGAGACAGTATCGATAGTATTGTAAAGATAAATGGTAAAGATTATAAATTTATAGATACAGCAGGTATGATAAGAAAAAAGGGGAAGGGAAAAGACCTGGAATATTACAGCGAACTCAGGACACTAGAAGCGATTGAAAAATCAGAAATAAGTCTGGTTCTTATTGATAGTACCGGTGAAGTATCAAATCAGGATATTAAAATAATAGAAACCTGTGTAAATAAGGGTTTAAGCACCTGTGTTATTTTTAACAAAATTGATATTGTAGATAAAATAGCTCTTGATAATATAATAAAGATGTTTGAATTAAAATTAAAATTTTACAGTTATATACCCTTTTTAAAGGTTAGTGCACTTACCGGAAAAGGAATAAAAAATATTATAAAAATGATAGATACTCTTATAGAGGAAAGAAATAAAATCATTCCTGAAAATAAGCTTAACAATTTATTTAAAAAACTGGAAAAAGAAGATACTGGCATATATTATAAAGGGAAGAGATTTAAAATTAAGTTTATAAAGCAGATCAAAACTGCACCGCCTGTGTTTTTAATTTTTTCAAATATGGATGCAAAAAGAAAAGTTAACATAACAAGATACATAGAAAATAATATAAGAAAAAATTTTGGATTTATTGGCACACCTGTATTTTTAAAATTTAAATACTAAAAAATAAAAATCATTAATTTATATGTACGATATAAATAAACAGAAAATAAAAATGACAATAATCGGAGCAGGGAGCTGGGGAACGACTCTGGCAGTAACCCTTGCTAAAAAAGGGTACAAGATAAATTTATGGACAAGAAACAAAAATGTATATGAAGAAATAAAAAACAGTAGAAAAAATACAAAATATACTTCTGATCTCTACATCCCTGAAAATATCATGCCATTTACAGATACAGTTAACGAAAATAATTATTTTAATGTTGAAATTATAATTTTTGCAGTACCTTCACATGTATTAAGAGAAGTAGTTCTGAAATTTCATAATAATCTTGAAGAAAATAAAGAAAATATAAAATGCATTCTTAATGTAGCAAAAGGGTTGGAAACAGGCAGCAATCTAAGATTATCACAGGTGATTGAACAATGTGTTCCTCATGAATTAGCTTCAAAAATCTGTGTATTGTCTGGACCAAATATTGCTTCTGAAATTGCTCTGGAGCTACCAAGTGTATCAGTAGTTGCGTCTCGCAATGAAGAATTAACTGAGTTTATGCAAAACGTACTCTCAAGTGATAAATTCAGAGTTTATTCAAACAATGACATAATTGGTGTAGAAATTTGTGGGGCTGTTAAGAATGTTATAGCAATTGCAGCAGGTGTTTCAGACGGGCTGGGGTATAAAGCAAATACAAAAGCATCTATCGTCACAAGAGGTTTGCACGAACTTACAAAGTTTGGAATAGCAATGGGCGCAAATCCTTCAACCTTTTCAGGAGTAGCAGGAATGGGTGACTTAATAGCAACATGCATAAGTAAAAGCAGCAGAAATAGATATGTTGGAGAGAGAATAGCAAAGGGTGAAAAAATAGATGAAATTTTAAAAAGTATGTATATGGTTGCAGAAGGTGTAAAAACTGCTGAAGCTGTTTATAAAATTTCAAAAGAAATGCACATTGAATTGCCTATTACAGAGTGCGTCTATAAAGTTATATATGAAAACCTCGATCCTGCTGAATCAGTTAAATTACTAATGACAAGAAAGATTAAACCTGAACTTTAGGGTAATTATTTTTTAT
>JAQVEM010000129.1 GCA_028697935.1 Actinomycetota bacterium | reverse complement strand
AAGGATTTACAGGTATGAAATGAGGCTTGACTATACTGGAAATACTGCGCAGGAAACTCTGGAAAAGTATCTCGGTTATATAAATGAGAAGAATGTAATCCAGGTTTACCCCTATCACTGGAGCAATTTTGAGATGAATATAGAAAAATTTTCCGAATGGGCCAGCAGCTGGACATTTGATTTTCTCGAATTTAATATTTCCGATGTTGCTCCTGGCTGGAGTAATTCCTTTAAAGTTGATATTACATTGAAAAAGGGAAACGAATCAATTGTCCTGAAAAATCAAAAATTCGAAGTATTTATGGAAAATAAAATATGGAAGGTAAAATCACCAGTCTCCTTTACGGAGGCGCTGTCTGCGTCTTATGAAGAATAGAACAATATTTTTAAATGAAAATGATATTTATTTTTATTTCTCAATGTAATTTTAAATTTAATAAGGTTTAATGAGGAAGATTTCCAGGCCATTAGAGATTATTTAATAAATATCATAACATATAACATAATATTATAGACTCTTTTAGAGCTGTCAAATAGAAATCCTGGAAAAAATGTTTAAAGAAAAATATTCAAAGAAAATAACTCTACTGGCAAACATGGTTATAGTTGTATTTATATTTTTTGTGTTTGCCCTGCTGGTTATTACCCTGGCAGGCTGTGCTGGAGATAATGTAGCCGGCGGAGGGGAAGGGCAGACTGTAGAAGGCTTACACGATACCCGGCATACTCAAAATGGTGGTAATGGAGTTTCCTTAAAAGAAGTACCGCAATCCAGCAGGGGAAATAATGAAGAAGGGGGACAATTGAAAGAGGAAAATAGTTATCCGGATAACCTTAAAGAAACAGGTAATAATGCAGGTGAAGAGCAATATAAATTCTTATCAAAAGAAGAGCTTTTAAAATTCAAGCCGAATGAGCTGGGCGGGGTAATGGTACTTATGTATCATCAGATAGGTTATCCTGAGAGTGAATGGGTCAGGACGCCTGAGAATTTTAAAAAAGACCTTTTGAATCTCTACCAGAAAGGCTACCGGCTGGTCAGTCTGCTGGATTATATAAGTGGAGATATAAATGTGGAAGCAGGGAAGAGTCCTGTAATTATAACTTTCGATGATTCCACGCAGAATCATCTTAACTTTATAGAAAAGGCTGATGGTGATGGTTATGAGATTGACCCGGATTGTGCAGTAGCTATTCTGGAGGATTTTTACAATAATCACCCTGACTCTGGCAGGGGAGCAACTTTTTACATATATTTCCCGAATCCCTTCCGTCAGGAGAAATATATAAAGGATAAGTTTGAATTTCTGGTGAGTAGAGGTTATGAAATAGGAAATCATACATATAGCCATGCAGACCTCTCATTACTGGATGATGAAGATATTGTAAAAGAAATTGCTCTTAATGCCATGGAGGTAAGTAATAGTATTAAAGGGTATGAAGTAAGAAGTCTCGCGCTTCCTTACGGCAATTATCCCGGGAACAAAAGCATTCTGGCCAGCGGTGAATATATGGGTTACAGTTATACTAATGAAGCAGTATTACTTATCGGGAGCAATCCTGCGCCTTCACCCTTCAGTATTGATCTTGACCCTCTGGCAGTTCCGCGTATTAGAGCAAGTGAGATAAAGGTTGAAGGCCAGGGATTATATGACTGGCTTGATTACTTTGACGCATGTCCTGAAAAACGTTATATAAGTGATGGTGATAGCAAGGTCATTACAGCTCCCCGCGAGCTAATGGATAAGATAAATAGAAAAGCTGTTGCTAATAGGAAAGTTTATTTTTATTAGATTCATCAGGATTATTCGCTGGACTCATGATTTATTCTAATCTATCTATTCCAGTTTTTTACTAATTTTAGAATTTCCTCTGTCAATTTTTCCATATCTTTATTTTCTAAATATTTACTTTGCATGACAATTTCTGAGAGTTGCTCAAAAGCACTGAGTAGATTTTTATAATATGGAGATAAAGCTTTTTGTTTTTCAACTTCACGGATTTTTTTATCTTTATCTTTACCTTTAAAAATCACATTACCATTGATTAAGTTATAGACTGATTTATAAAAAGGTGCTACGGCGTTAAATCCTATATCGTTTAAGTAATCAGCAAAATTATCACAGACTGGCGGTTCTCCGTGAGTTACAAAGACTTTATAGGGTTTACGTTTAAAACTATTTATCCACTTTATCAATCCACCTCTATCTGCATGGGCCGATAAACCGGTAAGATTATATATATTTGCGTTAACTGCTATCTCCTCTCCAAAAATTGTTACTTTTTCTGCACCATCAAGTATTGTTCTCCCCAGTGTTCCATGAGCCTGAAAACCAACAAAGATTACCGAGCATTCTTTTCTCCAGAGATTATGTTTAAGGTGGTGTCTTATTCTGCCTCCTTCACACATTCCACTTGAAGAAATAATTACCTTTGGAACAGGGTCGTGATTAAGAGCTTTAGATTCTTCAGTTGAATCAGTAAAGATAAGATCGGGGAAGTCCAGCGGGTTTAAACCTTTTTCAAGCGCTTCTATTGTTTGCTGGTCCCCGTAAATTTTTAAGTCATTGTAATATAATTTTGTTAATCTGGACGCAAGAGGACTATCGACGTAAACCGGGAAATAGGGATTGCTGACCAGTCTTTTATCTTTAATTTCACGAATCAGGTACAGAAGACTCTGTGTGCGTCCAAGGGCAAAGGAGGGAATAATAACATTTCCACCGCCTGACAGTGTTTTATCTATAATCTCAGCAAGTTCCAGCGTGTAACCATCGCTTTTCTCATGGTTTCTATCTCCGTATGTTGATTCCATAATAACGACGTCTGCTTCTTTTATATACTGTGGGTCTTTTATTATAGGTTGTCCTGTATTTCCTATATCTCCGGAAAATACAATTTTTCTGGGCACTGAACCTTCTCTTAAAAATATTTCAACGGATGCAGAACCTAAAATGTGACCTGCGTCAACAAAATTAAATTTGATTCCACTGCTAATTTCATTCATTTTACCATAAGTGCATGGTATCAGATATTGGAGAGTATTTTTGACGTCAGCCATTGTATATAATGGAAATACTTCATTTTTGCCGGCTCTTTTACCTTTTCTATTTTCCCAATCTGCATCCATTTCCTGAATTTTTGCACTGTCTTCAAGCATCAAAGGGACTAAGTCACAAGTAGCTTTAATTGCGTATATATTTCCATTAAATCCTTCTCTTGTAAGTAATGGGAGCGCCCCGCTGTGGTCTATATGTGCATGGGTTAATATAACAAAATCTATTTCAGATGCATTAAAAGGTAGATTCCGGTCATCATCTTTTTTGTCCTGGCCCTGCCGCAGGCCGCAATCTATAAGGAATTTTTTCCTGCCCGACTCTAAAAGATAACAGCTTCCGGTTACTTCTCTTGTGGCTCCATAAAATGATAATTTCAATAACAGCCATCCTTGTCTAAAATAATAATTTCTGTCATATAATTCAAAGCAAATAATTTACAGTAATATTTTTGTAAAATTAAAAGCCATCTGAAAAAGTCATCTGATTAATAAGTGAAGTTGCTAAATACTTCAACATTGCAAGATATCACATTATATCAGCATATTAATATATTATGAATTTTACCGGAATAATACTGAGAATAATAGTGTAATTTTTGAAATTATAATAAAAGATAACTTTCCAAAAAAATATATACCTCCCGGGGAAAGGAAATTATACAGAAGAGATTTATACACAAAAAATCGGAAGCATAATCTACTGAGCCATTAATAATACGACTGCCCCTAAACTATGGGAACTATTTGGAACTATTTTTGATAAAAAATTAATAATTATTTGAGTAATCATCTGAGTAGTTTATAATAATATTAATCTGGTAATGATAGTGTTGCTTTACCTGGATAATTAAAATCTAACTTGTAATTTGGAAATCATTATAATTATAGAGAGGTATCTACATGGAGAAGAATCAAAAGGTAGTATTTCTGATAAGGCATGGAAATACAGAATATAATGAAAAAAAGCTCTTCAGAGGACGTTTGAATATACCGCTGAATAGTACTGGCATTGAACAGGCAGAAAAAACCGGAAAATTCCTTAAAGATATAAAATTTGACCTTATATATTCAAGCCCTTTAAGACGTGCATATGAAACTGCGGAAATTATAAAAAAATATCAGAGCAGTGGTCTGGAAGTTTTAAAAGAAGAGGGCTTTACAGATGTTAGTTTTGGGGAGTGGGAAGGTAAAAGCTATGACGAGATCCAATCGCGTTATCCGGAATTTTTCAGGCAATGGATGGAAGAGCCCTACAGG
>JAQVEM010000128.1 GCA_028697935.1 Actinomycetota bacterium | reverse complement strand
TAGATATACCTTCGGGTGTAGATTCTGATGATGGCAAAATTCTGGGAGTAGCAGTGAAAGCTGACAAAACCATAACATTTGGTTGTAAAAAGATCGGACTGGTAAATTATCCCGGGGCTGATTTTGCTGGTGAAGTTATTGTTATTGATATAGGTATTCCTGAAAAATATTATGAAGAGTATGAACAGATTTTTGAGCCTGACCTCAAATGGGTGGCTGATAATATACCTGTAAAAGAACCATGGACTTATAAATATAGAGTTGGAAGTCTGCTTGTAATAGCCGGGTCGGCCGGTCTAACCGGAGCTGCAACAATGACATGCATGGGAGCTTTAAGAGCTGGAGCCGGTGTGGTAGCTCTTGTATGCCCGCGGGGGTTAAACGATATTTTTGAACAAAAACTTACCGAAATAATTAAATATCCTGTTGGACACAGCGAAGACGTGGCTCTGAGGCTAAATAGCCTGAATGAAATACTGGAATTAAGTGACAGATTTAATGCACTGGCGATAGGTCCCGGATTATCAAAAAATTTAGACACAATGTCTCTGGTAAGAGAAATATTAAGAAATATAAAAAAGCCTGTAGTGCTTGATGCTGATGGCCTTTATGCACTTTATGGACCGGAAAATAATGGGAGTATAGAAAATTTTGACCTTAAAAATGTTATAATAACTCCTCATACCGGAGAAATGTCATTAATAATGGGTCTGGGGGTAATCCCACTGGGAGAACGGGTGAGAATAAATCAGGAAGCTGCAGAAAAATATAGATTAACATCAGTACTTAAAGGTGCCAGAACAATAATATCTGATTTCAATAATAGAACCTTTATTAATTCTACAGGTAACTGGGGTCTGGCGACAGCAGGTACAGGAGATATATTGACAGGTATTATTGGCTCATTACTCTGCCAGGGTGCAGGCCTTTTAGAAAGTGCTGTAGCCGGTGTTTATATTCACGGACTGGCAGCTGATATTCTGGTTAAAGAAATCAGCAGAACATCTCTTATAGCAACCGACCTTTTAGAAGGTATTAAAAAAGTTTTTATGGAGATAGAAAAAATAAAATATAAATAATTATGATCCAGGATACTATTGATAGCATAGATACTATAATTAATAAAAGATTTGCATGGGCTGAAATAAATCTACTTCACCTCGTTCATAATCTTAGAATAATTAAATCATACAGGGCATCTGAAAATGTAAAAGTAATGGTGATGGTCAAAGCCGATGCTTATGGTCATGGTATGGCGGAGATTTCAAAAGAAGCACTAAAAAATGGAGCGAATGCTCTTGGTGTAGCACTGGTAGAAGAGGGAATAAAATTAAGAAAATCAGGTATCAACGAGCCCATCTATGTTCTTGGCGAAAGTCCTGTAGATGCAACTGTGGAAGCGATAAAAAGTAACCTTATTCTGGGCATAAATTCATATAAATCAGCAAAAATTGTCTCACAAGAATGTAACAGGATTAAGAAGAAATTAAAAATTAATATTTACGTGGATACAGGGATGAATGGTATAGGTATAAATTTTAACGGCGCTGTCGATGAAATTCTAAAAATTGCCAGACTACCGGGTCTGGAAATTGAAGGGATTTTTACCCATTTTGCATGCGCTGGTAACAGGGATGACTCATATACACAATTGCAGTGGGATAGATTTAATAAAGTTATTACAGGGGTAAAAAAATATAAGATACCTGTAAAACATTATCACTGTGCCAACAGTGCAGCATTTTTCAGAAATAAAAATATGCATCTGGATATGGTAAGGATCGGTATTTCATTATATGGTTTAAATCCTTACGATAAACCTAATGATGGGTGGTTGGAACAGAAAGCAGAGGAGGCTGTATCAGAATTAAAGCCATTGCTATCCCTTAAAACTAAGATATCTTTTATAAAAAGTGTTCCTAAAGGACATACTATTTCATATTGCGGTACTTTTAAAACTCAAAGAGACAGTATAATTGCAGTTGTGCCGGTAGGCTATGGTGATGGCTATTCAAGGCTTCTTTCCAATAAAGCAACTGTTTTAATAGATGGAATTTATGCTCCTGTAGTTGGGAATATTATGATGGATCAGTTTATGATAGATGTCACTGATGTAGCTTTACATAAAGATATTAAAGTCGGTGATGAAGCTGTACTTATAGGAAAGTCGGGTAAGAATGAAATTACTGCCGGGGATATAGCAAATTTAATGGGAACCATTAATTATGAAGTTACATGCATGCTTAAAAATAGGATACCCAGGATATATTTAAAATAAATCAGGGCTATTTAATTTTATATTAGCAAACCAGATGGTATAGGATCAATTGTTTATTAATTTCTGGAAATTAGAAAGATACTACTAAAGAGCAGTTAGAAAACTATTTTTCTTCCTTTTTATTTAAGTTAAATTCGCTCACCAGCTTTGATATAGAATCAGGTATAACTTTTTTTTGTTTTAAAAAGGTTGTTATATTATCAGGACCTATTTTTTTTATGAAGTAGCCTGCAATTGCTCCTATAATTGCACCGCCTATTACAAAATTCCAAATAGAACTATCAGATTTCTTTTCTGTGCTCATTGTATACCTCCTCCAGAAACAATATTTTTTAAATACCGATATTTAAACTTTTATAAAATCTTTTTATACAATCAGGAAAATTATAATGCATTATAAAAATATTTAGGTCATTATAATTTGTATATTTTTTCCCATAACCTATAATACTAAAATATCAATAATAAAAAAACAAATAAGAAAATATTTTTTAAAGTAGCTATATGGAAAAAATGAATTCTTCTTCAGCCAGGCAGTTAGATGTTCCAGAGCGGTTTAAGTATTTTAACCTGATAACCGGTCTTTTTGTTGCAACTCTGATTATTTCAAACATAGCTTCAACAAAAATAGTTGAGGTCTGGAAATTTACCTTTGATGGTGGGACAATCCTTTTCCCTCTTTCATATATTTTTGGGGACATACTAACTGAAGTATATGGTTATAGAAAAAGCAGACAGGTAATATGGATAGGATTTTTCTGTGCATTTCTCATGGCTTTTACTCTAAACCTGATAGGATTTATAAAACCTGCCAGAGGGTGGGAATATCAGGAAGCTTATATGGCTATACTTGGCCAGACTCCGAGAATAGTTGCAGCATCACTTATTGCATATTTTGCAGGTGAATTTTCAAATTCGTACGTACTGGCAAAAATGAAAATTCTTACAAAAGGTAGATGGCTTTTTGCCAGAACAATTGGCTCAACAATAGTAGGCGAGGCTATTGATACTATTATTTTTGTAACAGTCGCATTCCTGGGAGTCTATGATAATAAACTGGTGTTTTTAATAATTATATCTAATTATATTTTTAAAGTTTCGCTTGAAATTATTTTTACTCCTGTTACATATGTAATTGTAACGTTTTTAAAAAGAGCAGAAAAAATTGATTGGTTTGATTACGAGACTAATTTTAATCCATTTATTTTTCACTGATGAATTTGTGGATATCCAGTTTTAATCGACTTCAGGCTGTGGGTAACGGTAATGTCCCACTATTTTGTATTCCGTAAGGACATCAACTTCGCTGATTCTGCCTAATTCGCTGGAAATCATTATTACAAGCGGAACGCCGTTATCGTTGGTGTGAGGAGAAATAAATCCGGCGAGATCCGAATAGGGATTATCTTCATCAAATTGGAAGTAAACAATATCACCAGGCTGCCATAAAAGATTCACGTCTTTGTTCTCAGGGTCGAATTCGTTTGGTAGTGTTAAGGCATTACGACTGAAGAATTTTTCCTGGAAAAAAACATCTCTAAAGTCAATATGTTTTATCGGTGTTTCTCTCCCTTTTATATCCATCGGGTAATCCTTTTTATGGTCAATCATATCCTGATATATTAATTCCATAAGGTCATAGCCACATTCCTTTAAAGTTACTGATATTACATCAGTAGATATCCATATATTATTTTGAGGATAACCTGTTTCGGGGAAAACCTCATACCCGTATTCTATATCTTCTTCAAGGAGCTCAAGGGTTTTTAAAACTATATTTTTCTGGATATCTGATAAATTTGCATTCCCAGTCTCATTTGACTGGCTTTCTTCTGATTCTTCAGATAAATTTTCTTCAGACGAATATGCTTCTGTGGTTTTCAGGGTTTCTGGCTCCGGTATTTTGTAATCTGTATCAACAGTAAGTTCTGAAAGAGGATAGTCAATGCTGGATTTAAAAAGATTATCAGGTAATTTAATTACTCTACCATAATAAAATGACTTTAAACTCAACATTTGCAGTAGAGCTATTACCAT
>JAQVEM010000127.1 GCA_028697935.1 Actinomycetota bacterium | reverse complement strand
AGAGCTTCTGTACCTTCGGGTGCATCTACCGGAGCATTTGAAGCAGTCGAATTAAGAGATGGTGATAAGAAAAGATATATGGGGAAAGGTACTCTGAAAGCGGTAGAAAATGTAAATTCTATTATAGCTCCTGAACTGGAGGGAATGGATGCTCTGTATCAGCGTGAAATAGATAGGATTATGATTAATCTGGATGGCACAGATAACAAATCAAAGCTCGGTGCAAATGCAATGCTTGGAGTATCGCTTTCTATAGCTAAAGCTTCTGCTGTTGCGCTCGATCTGCCATTATATAGATATCTTGGCGGAGTTAATGCGCATGTACTGCCATCTCCAATGATGAATATTCTAAATGGAGGTAAACATGCTGATAATAATGTGGACCTGCAGGAGTTTATGATAATGCCACTTGGTGCACATACTTTTAGAGAGGCATTAAGAATGAGTACGGAGGTCTTTCACAGTCTCAAGAGTGTTTTAAAAAAAGACGGTCTTAATACTGCAGTTGGTGATGAAGGCGGCTTTGCCCCTGATTTAAATTCAAATGAAGACGCTATTAAGTATATAATCAGGGCTATTGAGAATGCCGGTTATAAACCGGGCAAAGATATTTATATAGCTCTTGACCCTGCTGCAAGTGAATTTTTTAAAGATGGAAAATATAATCTGAAAGGTGAAGGGAAAGTTTTAACTTCATCAGAGATGGTTGACTATTATAAAAGACTGGTAGAGCAATACCCTGTAATTTCAATAGAGGATGGAATGGCTGAGGAAGACTGGGACGGATGGAAAGAAATGACGGAGAAGCTCGGCAGTAAAATTCAGATTGTAGGAGATGACCTTTTTGTTACAAACACAAAAAGACTTAAAAAAGGAATTGAACTGGGAGTTGCAAATTCAATATTAATAAAATTAAATCAGATAGGAACTCTATCAGAGACGCTGGACGCAATCGAGATGGCTAAAACAGCAGGGTATACAGCTGTGGTTTCGCACCGTTCAGGGGAGACAGAAGATACTACAATTGCTGATATTGTTGTAGGAGTAAATGCCGGCCAGATTAAAACGGGGGCGCCTTCAAGAACAGACAGAGTATGTAAGTATAATCAGCTGTTGAGAATTGAAGAAGACCTTGGTGATGAAGCAGAGTACCGGGGATTAAATGCTTTCTATAATTTAAGATAAAAAGTAAAAGTAAAAAGGCTTAAACCTTAACTTGCTTTTCTTTTTTTTATAGTAATATTTAAAAACAGAAAATAGAATTGTTCTTTTAAAATAAATAATAGGCTATATAGTTAATAATATTAATCAGGGAATCCAGTTAAAGTCTGGAACGGTCTCGCCACTGTAACAGGGTGTGTGCTCTCTAATAAAGCCACTGGTAGTTTTTACCGGGAAGGCAGAGAGTAAAGTCCCTGAAGCCAGGATACCTGTATTAAGTTTTGAAATTGTCTCTCTTCGGTAGAAAGAGGGAGATTTTTCATTTAAAAAAGAAAACTCCCGTCTGAAGAGACAGGGAGTTTTTTTTATAAATTTATAAAAAATAGTAAGCAAGAAATAGAATAAAGGAAAACAATAAAAGAAAACAAAGAAAGGAAAAGAAAGGAAGGAAGGAAAGGGAATGATGGCAGTATCTAAAAGATTGATAAAAATCATGCAGGCTTTTATAACAATTATGGTTATATTGCTTGCGCTGGTTCCGGTGCTTGGTACAGGGTGTAAAGTCGAGGCTGAAGTAGCAACAGAGGAAAGTTCACAGGCAGTGGTGGACGCAGATGGCAATGTAATCGAGCTATCTTCACCTGCGGAAAAAATTGTTGTGATTGCTCCAAGTGCTCTTGAGATAATTGCTGGCCTTGATGCAATGGATAGAGTAGTTGAAGTTGATAGCTTCAGCGTTGAGTCCGGTGACCCGCTGGCTAAAGGATTTGAAGGAGTCGGTGATTCTTATGGATTAAATATTGAAAGGATTGCTGAGTTAAAGCCTGATTTATTAATTTCGTTAACAGGAGGTTCAGAAGAAGATTATCAGAAAATCAGTGAACTTGGAATTGAAGTTTACAGGGTGATTAATATAAACGGCATAGAGGGAATTTATGATGAAATAACAAATATAAGCAAGCTAATAGGACTTGAAGATAGAGGTAAAAAACTTGTAGGTGAGTTAAAAGAAGAAGTTGAAAAAATATACAGTAAAGTTAAGGACCTTGATGATGCAGATAAGCCCGGAGTTTTTTATGAGGTGTGGAATGACCCCCTGATGAGTGCGGGAATAGATACTTTCATCAATGATTTAATTGAAAAATCTGGTGGAATTAACATACTGGCAGAAGATAATCTAACAGGCTGGCCGGAATATAGTGTTGAGACTCTGATAGAAAGAAATCCGGATATTATAATTGCTCCATCAAGTCTTGCACCTGATCCTTCCGTAATAATAAATGACCCGAGATTCTCAAGTATAAATGCAGTAATTGAGGGAAGAGTTTATATTGTTCCGGATAATCCTGTCTCCCGCCCGAGTCAGAATTCAATTAAAGCGCTTCAGATGTTTTCAAAAGCAATTCATCCTGAAATTTTTGGAGAGTTTGAGATAATAGAATAGTAATTAAGTCTCTGGAGATATTTCGGGTTTAAGTAAGCACTCTGAGGGTGTTATTATATTATAATTGCATATAATGATAAAAGCATAAAATGAGGACAGGAAAGAAAACATTAAAATGTGTAATTTTATTGCTGGCAATTCTTTTATTGCTGGTGATAATCGCCGCTTCAGTTGGCGCTGCAAGGATTAGCTTAAAAGAAACATCTCTTATAATGTTAAGTTTTGTGCCGGGATTTAATAATTTTGTGGATAACACTTCTATTGATAGTCAGAATTTTATTATTATTTCGCAGATAAGGCTTCCCCGGATAGCTCTCTCTATATTTGTGGGAATAGCGCTTGCAAGTGCTGGAGTTATTTTCCAGGGATTATTCAGAAATCCAATGGCTGACCCTTATGTAATCGGTGTTTCGGCAGGTGCCGCGTTTGGGGCTACTGCAGGTCTTTTAATTGTTGGAAATTCAGGGCCGGCCGGTATTTCCATTACTGCCCTGTTTGCATTATGTGGTGCTCTTGCAACCACTTTTCTGGTTTACAATATTGCTAAAATAAGGGGAAAAATATCGGTTGTTACCCTGCTTCTGGCAGGAATTGCGCTCAGCGCTATGTTAAGTGCAATGACCTCCTTTATTATGATTTTTAGAGTTCACGATATGGCAAAAGTTGTATTCTGGATTATGGGGGGTCTGACTTCAGCCTCATGGGCTAAATTTAATATACTGGCGCCCGTTGTTATAATTCTGGTTATTATCTCTGGTTTTTATATGAGAGACTTAAATGTACTCTCTCTTGGAGACGAAAGAGCTGCTCAGTTAGGGGTAGACACTGAAAGGGTTAAAAAAATATTACTTGTGATGGCTTCTCTTATTGCTGCGGTTGCCGTTTCCATGAGTGGAATTATAGGATTTGTGGGACTTATAACACCACATATTCTAAGACTTATTGTTGGCCCTGATCACAGGATTCTTTATCCTGCATCAGCTGTTGCAGGTGGAATAGTTCTTCTTGTATCAGATACTATGGCAAGAACTGTTCTTATGCCCAGAGAAATTCCTGTAGGGATTATAACTTCTATAATAGGTGTTCCGTTTTTCCTTTATTTACTGGTGAAGTCAAAAAGAGAAGCTTTTTAGATTTAATTTAAATACCTTAAACTACATGAGATAAAAAGTTATATAAGATTAAAGTTATATAAGATGGGAATATTTATAAAGTTTACAAGATAAAAATAAAAGGAATACAGGATGGAAGAGAAAAAAGATAAAATCATCCTGTCTGTCAGAAATTTAAGTTTCTCATATAACAGCAGGAAAGTTTTAGAAAATATAAACTTTAATGTTGAAGAAGGGGAGGTTGTGTCGATACTCGGGCCAAATGGTGTTGGAAAAAGCACTCTTGTAAATCTTATAAGTGGTGTGCTTGAAGGATACGAGGGTGTGATTGAGATTGAAGGAAATGATATCAGAAAATTAGGTCCTGAAGATATTGCAAAAATGGTTGGTGTTGTGCCTCAGAGCGCATATCCGGCTTTTGATTTTACTGTTCACGAAATAGTCATGATGGGAAGACATACCTATACCCCAAGATTTAAGGCTGAAGGGAAAGAAGACTTTGATGTAGTTAATGAAGCTATGGAAAAAACAAAGATATCATATCTTTCAAAAAGGAGGTTCTCAGAACTTTCAGGTGGAGAAAAACAAAGGGTTATAGTTGCACAGGTGCTTGCACAGAATAGTCCGGTACTGCTTCT
>JAQVEM010000012.1 GCA_028697935.1 Actinomycetota bacterium | reverse complement strand
GTTCCGGTTCTGGAAGCATATGATTGGGTTCATGGAATTATAAGTATTGGAGCATCTTTAGAGTCTGAAACAACTGCAGCAACTCTTGATAAAATAGGTGTCAGGGAACTTAATCCAATGTCAAATCTGGATTTCCTTTCAATTTCTGTCGGGAAATATATAGATATCAATCTCAAGTTTGGGGAGTCGCTTGATAATCCTCCCAGAATATTTGGTGTTAATTATTTCTTAAGGGATAGAAACGGCAAATATCTTAATGAAAGAATTGATAAGAAGGTTTGGCTAAAATGGATGGAATTAAGAGTTCATAATGAAGTTGAAGGAAAAGATATTGGAATAGGTTTTATTCCAGTATATGAGGATTTAAAAGAACTTTTTAAAGAGTTTATAGGAAAGGATTACACACAGGAGGATTATATAAAGCAGTTTACGTTAAGAATACCCGAGAATATTTCAAAAATAAATAGGATCATAAAAAAGTATAGAGACCTTAACTCTGACGTTCCGGATTTATTATATGATGTTCTCAAAGAACAAAAAAGGAGACTGGAAGATTTAAAGAAAATAAGAGGTGAATATATTTCTCCGTTTTCTTTTTGATTTTCTTTCTAACAGTATTGAGTTACCTGGTTATCTGGAAATTGTTAATGTTGCAGGCCATTATCATCAAATTTGTACATAACAAGGCCACTGCAGGGCTTGGGATAGAAGTAAGTAGATTTTTCAGGCATAAGTTTATTTGCCATGCAGGTTTTTTCAATTTCTTTAACAGTAGGAGCAGCTAAGAGAATCCCAACATCAGATTTTTTACTATCTACACTTTCTATAAGTTCGTCTTCAGAATGCGTGTAGCTGATTTTTTTAATTTCAAAACTTTCTGAGATTTTTTCTATGAAAAATTTATGAATTAAATTTATATCCATATTTAAATAATCGCTATCAGGCTGTTTTGTACCGGTAGAAGTATTAAGAAAGTTGCTTTTTAAGGTAATAAAATACATCTTTTCTGCTCCAAAATAGACAAAAAAGCTTTTCAATCCTCTGGATTTTGACTTTGATAATTTTTCATTAAGATATCTGGTAGATTTTAAAGGGTATTTTTTAATTTGAAAAAAATCATTTATTAATTCAATTATTTTATCAGATCCCGGATAGTTTTTAAATTTAAGCATTCTGTGGGTTGGTAGAACAATAAGGTCATCCTGGTTGCTTTCAACAAATAATGTAAGAATAAAATCTTCTGGATTTGATTTATTCTTATCGCTTTTAGTCCTTAATCTATTAAGTTTATTTTTATAAGCAAGAGAGGTTTCATATCTGTGATGGCCATCTGCGAGTATAATCTTTTTATCTTTCATGATTCCGGTAATTTCATTTATGTCGTTAGCGTCTTTAACTTTCCATAGTTTAAAACCGAGATCCGGATCATACCCGGCATTTATGTCAATTTCAGGTTTTTTCAGTGTACTACTCTTTAAAATCTTTTTTATTTTATTTTGATCATCATTATAAAGAGTATAGATAAAATCAAAATTCATTCTGCATGCCGAGAGTAATTTTAATCTGTCTTTTTTTACTGTTGAAGATGTTTTTTCATGGGGTAAAATATTTGATTCAGAATAAGGTTCTATTTTTGTAAGTCCAATAAAACCAGAAATTTTCTTTATTTTACCATTCATAAAGAAGCTCTCTTCAATAATAAAGAAACAACTATCGCTATCAAGTTTTAATATGCCTTTTTCTATCCAATCATTTAAAATTTCTTTTGCTCTACTATATTTATAATCACCTCTACCTTCTGGTAATATTAGATTTATAATATTATAAGGGTGTGAGCTATAGAGTTCTTTTTTTAGAGCTGGAGAAATTACATCGTATGGAGGAGATATAACATTAGAAATGTTTCCCACCTTATCCTGATCGTAAAGCAGCCCCCTGAAAGGCATAATGTCAACCATTATTAAATAAAGCTCCTTTTGAATATGTAAATAATAATCAATTTTATATCAGAATTTTATGTGGCCAATATAAAGCCGAGTTGAGATTATAGCAATATTGACTTTTATTTACAAATAAAATTTTAAGTTGTATATGCATTGTCTTTTTTATCTTATTTTACATTATTTTTTATCTGTTAACTACGACTTGTTAACTTTTAAATAAACTGATATAGAATATCACACTAAGGGTCTTAAAATAGATAGCCTGGTGGCCTATGTTATCTATAAAAAATACTTTTTAAATAAATACTAAATACTAAATTGACATAAAAAAAAAATAAGATAATATAATAAAGATTTATTTAAATTTTACTTTGCTATCTTTAATAGGATACGTTGTACATATAAATAAATATGTAAATATATGGATATTAATAGGAACTCTAAAAGTGACAGATAATATAATAATTAGTGATGTATTAAAATTAAAGTGAAAATAGAAGTCATTGAAAATGTATTAAAATACAATAAAAACCATGCTGATAAAAACAGAATATTATTTAAAGAAAATAATATTCTTGTTTTGAATATACTCTCATCTCCTGGAGCCGGTAAAACTTCTTTAATTATAGAAACCATAAAGAGATTAAAAAATAAAAAGAGAATAGGTGTAATAGAAGGAGATATATCTTCTACATACGATGCTGAAAAAATCAAAAAATTTACTCCAGATGTAATACAGATAAATACCGGTGGTACCTGTCATTTAAATGCTTCTATGATAGCGGAAGCAATAAATAAATTAAAATTAAAAAATCTTGACATTATTATAATTGAGAATGTAGGCAATCTAATATGCCCTGTGGGGTATGATCTGGGTGAAAATTACAAGATACTCTTATCGTCAGTAAACGAAGGAGATGACAAACCGGTAAAATATCCGCCTGCATTTATTAAAAGTAATCTTATTTTGCTCAATAAAATGGATTTAATAGAGTTTAGTGATTTTGACGAAAGTTTTTTTGAAAGAAAAGTAAGTGAACTTAATCCTGATTCTAAAATAATTAAGATTTCCTGTAAAACTGGAACAGGGCTGGATAAATGGATAGACTGGGTTATTGCTGCTGCCGGTTTTACCGGGTTTAAAGGTACACAATAGTCCTAAAATAGATAAACAATAAGTAACATAGAAAGTAATATAAATAAGTAATAAGCAATTTAAAATTCTTATATTGTTATAAAACTTTCATTTCATTATTAACATTAAATGGTATTTTATATTTTTTTATTACTTTTATATTTTGATATCAATGTTTTCGTATTGACGTGTTGACATTGGAACTGCTAGATGATATTTTAATCTGGATGTTACAAACCTATTACAAATAGTGTAAAATAAAGCAAATTTTAGTTATAAAATTAATAGGAAGGTGAGATTATGCTGTATAAGGTTATGGGCAGGGATGTTTTTAAAGATTTTGTGAAGTCCCTGATTTCTAACTATGAGTTTATTGGACCAAAAAGGAAAGACAAAGCAGTACATGACTTTGTTCCTATCAAAGATATATCAGAACTTGATATCAATTATAAGAGAACAACTATTCCCCCCGCAAAAAAAATATTGTTCCCTCCAGATGAAAAATTAGTAGCATATGAAGTTAATGAAAAAATTAAAGTAAGACCTGTAGTAGAAAGCAGCGAAAAAGTTCTATTTGGGATTAATGCATGGGATATAAATGGTATGAATTTTCTGGACAGGTTCTTCGTTACAGATTTTGTAGATGAAAATTATCTTGAAAGAAGAAAAAAGCTTATAGTGATAGGAATGGATAGTGAACCAACTGAAACGAATTTTTCTCCCAGCATGGATAGTGAGTACGCAAAGGATGGGTTTGACCTCTATATAACAGAATTAAAGGATAGATATTTTATAAGAATTAATACTGCCAGAGGAGATGAAATCTTAAAGAAATACTCAGTAACAGAGAATGCGCTGGTTAAAGATTTTAAAGACTACAATAATTATATGGACAATTATCGTAAAAAATTCAAATTGGATGTTAATATAAAAGATTTTTATGACAATTTTGAATTAATATACGACGATGACGAATTCTGGGAAAAAGTAGCAAAAAATTGTTACAGCTGTGGTTCATGTAACCTTGCATGCCCTACATGTTTTTGCTTTAACGTAAAAGATGATATTGAACTTAATCTAAAAGATGGAAACAAAACCAGGGAATGGGACTCATGTATGTTACCCGAATACGGACTGGTAGCAGGAGGACATAATTTCAGACCCGATAAAGAAAACAGGTTAAAGCAAAGATATAGATGTAAACTTAAAACTTTTCTTGATAAATTTGGAAGGTATGCGTGTGTTGGGTGTGGAAGATGCATAGAAGTATGCCTGGCTAAAATTAATATTGCAGATAATATTAATTCTATCAAGAAAGAGGTGAGTGTATAATGACACTTAATGTTAAATATAATAATAAAAGTAATAAAAGTAGTATATATGTCCCTGAACTTGCAAGAATCAATAAAATCCAGCAGATAAGTCCAACAGAAAAATTATTTGATATTGTTTTTGAAGATGATAAAAATCAGAATAATTTTAATTTTGAGCCGGGCCAATTTGTTGAATTAACTGTTTTTGGACTTGGAGAGGCTCCTTTCTCTATTTGTTCAAATCCGGAAAATAAAGATTTTTTTCAACTTTGTATAAGGGATATAGGAAATGTTTCCGGAGCTCTTCACAGGATGAAAGAAGGTTCAAAAATTGGAATAAGGGGACCTTATGGTAATGGTTATTTTCCTTATGAAAAAATGAGAAACCATAATATTATCCTTATTGCAGGTGGTCTGGGACTTGCACCATTAATGTCTCTGGTAAAATATATTTTACACCATAGAGAAGATTATAAAGAAGTTATGATAATATATGGTGCAGTTAACCCTGAAAACATTTTATTTAAAGATGATATCCAGTATTTTTCCAGTCGGAATGATATTTCGATATGTGTAACTGTAGATAATCCTGATGCAGAGTGGACAGGTGAAGTTGGAGTCTGCACAAAATTAATACCGCGGGTAGATTTTCCTGTAGAAGATACCTGTGCTGTTGTATGCGGCCCTCCAGTGATGTATAAATTTGTAATAATAGAGCTGGAAAAGAAGAATTATTCTTCTGAAAAAGTGTTCCTCTCGCTTGAAAGAAGGATGGAATGTGGTGTTGGTAAGTGTAACCACTGTCACATAGGTGATAAGCTGGTTTGTGTTGATGGTCCTGTATTCAGTTTATGGCAAATAAAGAATTTAAAGGAGGCTATATAAATGAGTAAGCCGAAAGTAGGTATTTTTGGGATTACAGGCTGTGGTGGCTGTCAGCTAGAGATATTAAATCTTGAAGATCAGTTACTGGATCTGGTAAATGCTGTTGAAATAGTACATTTTACTGAAGCCATTACAGAACACAGTGATAATTATGAAATAGCTCTTGTTGAAGGTTCAATCACTACAGAGCATGATGTTGAAAGAATCAAAAAGATTGGAGATATTGCAAAAATAATAGTAGCAGTAGGGTCCTGTGCTGTCAGTGGTGGATTAAATTGCTTGAAGAACTTGTATGGTGTAGAGAGAGCAAAGGAACTTGTTTATGGTGATAAAAAGGACTGGATAGATTCCATAGAGGTAAAACCGATTGATGAGTACATCAGAGTTGATTATTATGCAAGAGGATGCCCGCCAAATAGATTAGAGATTGTGGATATAATAAGGTCATTAATTATAGGAAGAAAACCCGAAATACCCAATTACCCTGTATGTGTTGAATGTAAAAGGAATGGTAATACCTGTGTATATGATATTGGAATAACATGTCTTGGCCCTGTTACAAGAGCAGGATGCAATTCAAGATGCCCCAGTTCCGCTACCGGGTGTGAGGGCTGCAGAGGTTTGATTGATGACCCGAATATAAATGCACAAAAAGATTTACTTGCAGAAAATGGTCTTACTGTTGAAGATATTATAAATCAATTTAATCTTTACAATGCATGCAAAAAAGTAGAAGCAAAAGAAAGTAGTAAATAAATGATCAAAATAAATAATTCTGGAGGTTTAATATAATGGTAAATAATTTAAATATAGAAGTTTCACCTGTAACAAGGGTTGAAGGGCACGGTGATCTGGTAATAAATGTAAAAGATAAAAAAATTGAAAAATTAATATTTAGAATACCGGAATCACCAAGGTTTTTTGAAGCAATGCTTGTTGGAAGAAAATATGATGAGCCATCGCATATAACTTCAAGAATATGCGGGATCTGCTCAGTAGCGCATACTTTTGCATCTATTAAGGCAACCGAGAGGGCCATGGGAATAAAGCCAACAGAGCAAACAATAAATTTAAGAAAACTTATATATCACCATGAAAATATTCAGAGCAATGTACTGCACGTATATTTTCTGGCAGCTCCTGATTTTTTTGGTACCGGAAGTGTAATCTCGCTTGCTGAGACCCATCCTGAAGTTGTAGATATTGCACTCAGAACAAAAAAGATGGCAAATGATATGGTTAGAATTATAGGAGGCAGGGCAGTCCATCCAATTAGAACCGTGGTAGGTGGGTTTACAAAGTTACCATCTGAGCAGGAAATGCTGGAAATGAGAAAGATGCTTGAGGGTAGCTATACCGACCTTGAGAAATCTCTTGAAATCTTAAAGACGATAAATATTCCTGATTTTGAAAGAGAAACAGAATACATATCAATAAGCAATCCTTATGAATATGCTCTTTATGACGGTAACATTAAATCAACAGATGGCTGGGAGATAGATAGTCAGGATTACCTGGATAAAATAAGCGAAGAAGTGGTCCGACATTCAACTGCAAAACACTGCCGTGCAAACAGGGATTCGTATATGGTGGGTGCACTGGCAAGATTTAACAACAACTATGATAAACTTACAGATAATGCTAAAAAATATGCTGAGGAGCTGGGACTCAAAGCTCCGTGTTATAATACTTTTATGAATAATATTGCCCAGTTTGTCGAGGTTGTCCACAGTGTAGATGACAGCATAAGGCTAATTGATAAAATTCTTGAGGATGGCCTGAATGAAGAAGAAGCAATGGTAGATATAAAACCATGTGCAGGGAGAGGAGTGGGTGTTGTAGAAGCACCGAGAGGTTTGCTAATACATGATTATACTTATAATGAAGACGGAAGGGTTGATAAAGCTAATTTAATAATTCCGACAAATATGAATTATGCTAATATAGAAAATGATATGAAGGCACTTGTTCCGGAAATAATAGAAAAAAGTGAAGACGAAATTAGGCTTGCTTGCGAAATGCTGATAAGAGCTTATGATCCCTGTATATCCTGTTCTACTCACATGCTGAATGTGAAACTCGTAAATAAATAAATAAATAAATCTATAAGAAAAAGAAGTCAATATAGTAATAAAAAAGTCTGCAGGAGGTTATGAGGTATTTCTGTATTTTTTTGGGATTACAAAGCCAGAGGTTTTAATTCCAGTTAAATGTACAAGTATTTAATATTTATATAAACCTTTTATAAACGGTTAAAAAGTTCAATGTAACTGAGGATAATTATTATAAATAATCATTCCTGAATATCTGGATAATTCTTCCATACCTTGCTTTAAAAATCTATTGAATATAGAATTAAAAGAGATTATATTTTAATTCTATATATTTCTTTCATAAAAAAGTATTATTCTAACAAATTTACATAATGGTATGTTGTCTGCGGAAGATATAAAAATAATTGGTTTTGGGAATAAGTATAGGTCAGATGATGGTCTGGGTATAAGAGTGATAGAAGAAATTAAAGGGCTGGATTCCTTTAAAGATATAGATGTTATTGATGGTGGGACATCGGGAATTGATCTATTATTCCTGGCAAAAACCTGCAAAAAAATAATTATAGTAGATGCATTAGATGTTGGAATTGATACAGATGATGTAATTTGTATAAAAGTAAATGATATTGAAGAATTTATAAAGAAAGATTGTAAAAGCCTGTCTCTCCATGATTTAAATCTATCTGATATTTTGAAATTGATCAAAACATTAAAAATAGATGTTGAAATAATAATTATAGGTATTAAACCAGTAAATATAGACTTTGGTGAAAATCTTTCTCCGGAAATAGAAAGAAAAATTCCACAGATAATTTCAATGATTAAAGAGGAAATTCAAATATAAAAAAAGAAGGATATTTACCTTACAATAGCAAGTAGTAATAATCTTAAATTTTTTAATAATTTTACATAAAGCGTACCTGCCGGGGTTAGAAAATGCTTCCATCAATATCAGTATTATATTTATAACTAAAACATTTATTTTTTTTAACATATTCTGGGAAGTTGCTCAGCAAAGGCAAGGTCAAGGATTCTCTTTGTGCCTATTTTTGTAACCAGTGTAACTGTTCCAGAATCTTTTCTGGCTTTTCTGGATTTTTCAATTACTTCACCTATTATACAGCTGTCTTTTCCGTACTTATTTTTTTTCATCACATCGAGAACTATGTCTGCATCATTTTTATCTACAAATACGACCATTTTACCCTCGTTTGCAATATAAAGAGGGTCGAGTCCCAGGAATTCGCAAACCCCCTTTACCTCTTTTTTAACAGGTATGCAATTTTCGTATATATTAAAATCAGTCCCTGAAGACTTTGCAAGTTCTACCAGAACAGAAGCAAGCCCACCTCTGGTAGCATCTCTCAATGCATGGATTTTTCCTGATGCTGATATAATATCATTGACAAGCGATAGAAGAGGAGAGCAATCGCTAACAATATTTGTTTTGAAGTCAAAGTTTTTTCTGTTGCTAATTATTGCTGCCCCATGTTCACCTATGCCTCCATTTACAAGAATAGCATCACCGGGCTTTATATTATATGGAGATATATCTAAATTATCAGGAATAAATCCCAGCCCTGAAGTATTAATATATATTTTATCGGCGCTTCCTTTTTCAACAACCTTGGTATCCCCGGTAACAACATTTAGACCTGTTTCATTTAAAACTTTTTTTATTGAAGACAGGATTTTTTTTAAATCGGAAACATGGAAACTTTCTTCTATTATAAATGATAGGCTTAATGCTGCAGGAATACAGCCAGTTGTGACAAGATCGTTTATGGTACCACAGATGCTCAATTTTCCGATATCGCCACCAGGGAAAAAAATGGGATTTACCACAAAACTATCGGTAGTAAAGGCGATTTTATAATTATCACTAATCCCGCTGAATCCTTTTAAAACAGCACTGTCTTCAAGTCTGTTTAAAATTTTGTTTCCAAGGTATTTAAGGATAAGTTCGTTTATAAGCTCATTAGTTTTAATTCCACCGTCACCGTGGGAAAGGCGAATTACATCATCTTTAAATACTGTCTCTCCGGTTTTTTCATTTTCTTTATTAATTGTTTTGTCTTTTTTTACTGTCATATCAATTTTTTAAATACATTTTATATCGATGCATATTATTAAAAATCATACTTTTAGTTGCTCATATCTATAATAAGCAGCGCAGGACCCTTCGCTGGAAACCATACATGGTCCAATGGGATTATCCGGTCTGCAAATATTTGAAAACAACCCGCATTCAAAAGGTTTTTTTATTCCTTTTAAGACATCCCCGCACTGGCATCCAGGTGGTTCTTTTGATCTAATTTTTTTTACAGGAAAATGAATTTTTGCATCAAATTCTAAAAAATCTTCTTTAAGTTTTAATCCGCTATCAGGAATATTACCAAGCCCTCTCCATATTGAATCAGTTTTATCAAATATTTCATATATTAACTTTATTGCAAAAGGGTTTCCTTCTTCTCTTACCACTCTATTATATTGAATTTGAACTTCGTGCTTATTATTTTTTATCTGCTTTATTATCATATCTATAGATTCCAGTATATCGAAGGGCTCAAAACCGCTTATTACACATGGGATCTTGTACTTTTCTGCAATTAAATTATAATGTGTACTTCCTATAATAGCAGATACGTGACCCGGGCACAGAAAAGCATCTATTTTTATGCGTTCATCTTTAAGTAGTGTCTCAAGAGCTTCAGGAATAAGTTTGTGGACGTTATAAATAAAAAAATTATTTATTTTTTCTGTGTAAGCTCTTTTTATAACAACAGAGGTCAGGGGTATTGTTGTTTCAAACCCGATAGCCAGAAAGATAACCTTTCTGGATGGATTTTGCTTTGCAAAATTTAAAGCATCTAAAGGAGAATAACAAATATTTATATCTTTGCCTTCTGATTTTTTATTGTAAAGACTTGATCTGCTTCCCGGGACATGCAGCATATCACCAAACGTAAATAAAGATATGTCATAATTTTCAGTAATTTCAAGAATAGTATCTATATCGGATGCAGGGGTAACACATACGGGACAACCAGGTCCGCTTATTAAATTTATAGTTTCCGGAATAATCTGTCTTAATCCATACTTTGAGATAGCCATAGTATGGGTTCCACATACTTCCATTATGCTAATACTCTCAGATAAATTGCTTTTATATAAAGATTCAACTATATGTTTAATATTTTTGTCCGTCAAAATATTCATTCCAGTACTTTTTAATAGTTTTTGCTTCCTTTTTATCTATGATCTGTATGGCAAATCCAGCATGAACTATAACATAATCTCCCTTTACTGCATCTGGAACAAGGGTTATATCAACTTCTTTCTTAATTCCCATGCTCTCAACTTCTGCGAGATTTTCATTTATTTTTATTATCTCTGCTGGTATAGCAAGACACATAAAGACCTCCATTCAATCTAATATTATCCTAAAGATACTGCTGCTATATATGCCTGTCCAAGTGAAATTCCACCATCGTTAACAGGAACTTTAAAATTTGAGTATACCTTAAAACCGTTCTTTTTCAATATATTAAAACATTTACTGATAAGATAATTATTCTGAAAAACACCGCCACTCAGTGCGACTTTATTAATACCGGAAGATTCTTTTATAAGAAGGCATACTTTTAATACTATATTAACAAGTGAGTTATGAAATTTTGATGAAATTATGTATGCAGGAACATTATTAAGTAAATCATCGAATATCTGGTTTAAAATATAATAATCATCAATTATATAATGGCTCATATTGTTGCCCATCTTATTATCCAGATTATTATTTTGATCAATGTCGCTGCCAGAGCTATCGGGTTCGTATTTATTATTATTAATATTAATAATCTTAATTTTATAGCTACTATTATTATTGTAATCAGCTATCATTTCAAGATTGACGGCAGCTTCTCCTTCATAGGTTGAAATGTGTGTACAGTTAATAAGGGAGCTTACTGCATCAAAAAATCTCCCCATGCTTGTGGTAACAGGACTGTTGAATCCAGTCTCTATTTGTTTTGTGATAGTATTTATTTCTTCAGAGGATACTATATTTCTATAGTGTGGAATACTATTATACAAAAGTCGGGGGAAGTTTTTTCTGATGTCGTCATTATTAAAATAGCTGTTAAAGCTGCCTTCTTTCCATAAATTGTAAAGATACGAAACAGCCATTCTGTATGGTTTTTTTATAGTAATTTCACCACCTGGAAGAATTTTTTCTTTAAGGTGACATGTTCTTATAAAATTTAAATTTCTGTCAACTGTAAATATCTCACTACCCCAGATATTATTATCATCTCCATATCCTGTTCCATCCCAGGCAAAACCAATGACTCTTTCATCAATACCATTTTCAGCGATAACGCTTGCAATATGTGCTTTATGATGCTGTACCTCAATTTTTTTGCTGCTTTTCAAATGGCCTACAAATCTTGTAGAAGCATACGAGGGATGTTTATCACAGACAACAGTATCAATCTTTTCAATATTAAATAGTTTTCTGTAATGATTAAATGAAGAATTATAAAATTCTATAGATTCTGCACTATCAAGATCTCCAATATGCTGGCTTATAATTGCATAGTTTTTTACAAGGAAACAGAATGTATTTTTTTCATGAGCGCCAGCAGAGAAAATAATATTGTCCTTAGTATCTTTGTTATTCCAGTTGAGTTTTACAGGATAAGGCGAGTAACCTCTTGCCCTTCTTATAATCATTTCTCTACCATTAAAGACTTTTATAACTGAATCGTCATATCGAGAATAGATATCCCTGTCATGAATTAGAAAATAATCACTAATGTCTTTTAGTTTATCCAGAGCTTCCTTATTATTAGATGCTATTGGTTCTTCAGATATATTACCACTTGTCATAATGAGAGGCATGTCAATATGATTGAAAAGAAGGTGATGCAGGGGGGTGTACGGAAGCATTACCCCTTCATATTTATCATACATTGAAACGTAAAAGGACAGGGGATAGCCTGTAGTTTTTTTCCTGATAAGCACTATTGGAGCCCGTGAAGAAAGAAGACTCTCTGCTTCTGTTTTCCTGAGATAATAATATTTTTTAAGGTATTCTATATCCTTCACCATTATAGCAAAAGGCTTTGTAGGTCTCATTTTTCTTTTTCTTAATTCTTTAACTGTGTCATCGCACAGGGTATTGCATGCAATTTGAAAACCGCCAAGACTTTTTATAGCAATAATTTTATTCTGATTGATAAGTTCTGCAGCAGTAATAATAGGATTTTTTGAATTTATCCTTTTTCCATATCTATCGGTAAGAATTAATTCTGGTCCACACTTATTGCAGGCGATAGGCTGGGCATGAAATCTCCTATCGGATGGGTTGTGATATTCTTCGTAACACTTACTGCACATTGGGAATTTGCTCATCGTAGTATTTGGTCTATCATATGGCATTTTTTTTATTATGGTAAATCTGGGTCCACAGTTAGTGCAGTTAGTAAATGGATAATAGTATCTTCGTGCATCTTTTTTATTATTAATATCTTTAATGCATAGATTACAGGTAGCTAAATCAGGGGATATAAGCTGAAATTTTTCTTCTGTAATTGTACTTTTTTTTATTTTAAAATCGTTAAAATCCACAAAAGGTATTTCTTTAACTATTATAGTTTCAATAACTGCAGCTTGAGGTTTATGCAGTTTGATATCAGAAATAAATTTATTTACAGTTCTTATATCAGAGGCATTTATTTTTATTGTAACTCCTTCTGTTGTATTTACAACAGTTCCTGTAAAATTATTTTGTCTTGCTATTTTATATATAAAAGGCCTGAAACCTACTCCCTGAACAATGCCGGATATGTTTATCCTAAAAGTTTTTAATTTTTTTTCTTTACTGTATGCCATTTATTATTCTACCATATTAATAGTATGTAATATTAAGCATCTGTTATATTTACAGTTACATATAAATCGTTGATATTTTAACAGTAATGTTAAAGTAAATCTAATAATAATAAAGAAAAAGTGTTATTTATCAATGATATTATAGATTAAAGAAAAGCTTATATTATGGAATTATTTAATGCCTAACCTTCTGGCAGGTCTGGCAGTTTCTTTTTTATTTTATAAAAAGGCATACTGATTATTAAAATAGCCATGACACCCCACAGTATAGTAAAAACGAGATTAATAATGTGATAATTAAATCCAGCAATGATAGCCGGTTTTTCGGGATATCCTAGTGATACAAAAGCCAGCACAAATGCTGCTTCATATGTTCCAAGACCGGCAACAGCATGGGTTGGAAGAACAGCTGACAGTTCAGCTACAATAGTTGCAAGAATTACTGTCCAGTATGGCAGGTCTGCAAAGTCATATCCGAGAGGTTTTAAATATGCATGTATGAGGAAATAGTAAGAAGTAAATTTTATTGCTCTTGTAGCAACAGTAAGGAGAAAAACTTTCCAGTATATTTTTCTTTTTTGAATTATTTGAATACTTTTATTTGTTTCTATTAATTTATCAAATAAATATAAAAAAGCTTTGTTTTTGCCAAGACCGGGGAATCTTCTGGCTAAAAATTTGCAAAACTTTATAAAAAGGTCAATAAATTGGGATAGGAAAATAAGTAACAGCAAGCTTGCTATGAGTAAAAGCGATGAAATAACAACAACGCTGATCGAAGGCGCAGAAGACCTGCTCATCCCTATAGCAATGATGGATATAACAGCTACACAGAAGACCAGTATTAATTCAAATATGAGTCCGACCATGAGTGTAGAAACTCCTATTTCAACAGGTATTTTAAATTTTTTCCTTAAAACATATACATATGAAAGTTCTCCTGTTCTGGCAGGAAGAAGCATGTTAAATGCATTCCTTATTTGTGAAGTAAAAAGCATGTCAATATATCTTACGTCTCCTGTACCTATAAGTATTATCTGTCTGTAAGACTTGAAAAAATCCATTGAGTACATTAATGCAAGCCCAATAACAAGAGAAGGAACGTAGGCTCCAAAAAAAGATTTTTTGAGGTCTGATAAACTTATTTGGCTGAGAAGAAAATAAACCAGATATATTCCAAGACATGACACAATAACAATATTTATTATTTTGATTATAGTTTTTCTTTTGTTTTTATCTTTTTCCATATTATAGATATAAAGTATAATGGTATAAAAATAATTTTAGCTTAATAGCTTAATATAACCTGTAAGATAAATAAAATTAGTATATGCTTTAGAGACTATATAATTAATAACTAGAAGTTTTATATTTAGTATTTACTGGCCCGGACTTTTACTACTATCAGAAGCTTCATCTTCAGGGTTACTGTACACATCTCCGACATCAATCAGGGCAATTGCACCCAGTGTAGATGTATTGTTAAAGTCAAAAGTTTTTGATGACGAGATCACACATTCTGTTGAATCCAGATTGTCGGTATCGAGTATTGATATTGTGAATCCGAGTACATCCTCATCTTCCGGTGTGTAACCCCCAAAATTATACCACGGGATACTCACCTCAATAACATATCCATCTGATAATTTTTTTGAAGATATAGTAGTGCCCATAGATGGAGTGCTTGAAGGCCAGTTCATAAATGATTCAGCAGCTATTCCTCCAAAATTACCGGGAGAAAAATCAATCCGATAGTCATCATTATTATATGAAGTAATATACATATCTTCTTCAAGAGCGGTATCTAATACAATGGTTATACTATCACCTTTATTTATCTGATTACCTGAATATTGCTGGTTAAATACATCATCAATAACTTTAATGACAAAATAGAAATTGTCATCATCCCAGCATGAATAGAATACGCCGGCAATATCTGTGTGCGATGTATAATTTTCTTTTTTAATAGTCGGGACAAAAGATGAAAAATTCTCAAATTTATCCCATTCCTGAATAATACCATCTATAACAGGAGGCGTATAACACCTGTATGAAAAAATAGGTAAACCTGCAGGGATGGTATTATCATATCTGAAATTAGAATTATGTATTACATTGTTTTTCTTCTCTTTAATATCAGTACTTTCATTAGCTTCATTTTCTGGCTCTAGTTCATATTGTACTGTAAAAGTTATAGCATTTGATTCTGCAATTACATTATTACTGTCATCTACAAGACGTGCTATAATTTTGTATTCACCAGAATTGCCCGGGTTCCAGTTATACTTATAAGGTGGAGATGTAAAGGATTTTATCTTGTTCTCATTTACAAATACATTTATTGTATAATCCGAAGTTTCTACTTCTTTTGCTTTTATTTCTACGGGTATTGTTTCATTTTCATTGGTAAAGTTAAAGACCTGGCCATTAGTAGGAGAAGCTATAAATACAGAATATTCTGCTTCGTTTTCAGTGTTTCCCTGTATTTCTGTAAAAAAGGTTAGTGATAGACGGCTTTTAACCAGAAAAAATATTATTAAGGCAATTATTAGTATTAACCCAAACAATATATACGGAACTTTGTCCAGCAAAAAATTACGTTTACTATAATTCTTTTTCATTCTTTTTGTTTATTCCTTTCCTCTGCCACTTTCTGTGCCAGATTGGGAGGTAATTCTTCATAATGGGAAAATTTCTGGGTAAATCTTCCTTTCCCCTGCGTAAGAGAGGTCAGATCAGTAGAATAATTAAAAGTTTCCGACTGTGGTACAAAAGCTTTTATAAGTTGTTTTTTGTTTTCAATAGGTGTCATTGAAATAATTTTTCCTCTTTTTGAATTTATGTCTCCAATGATATCTCCCATATATTTTTCAGGAACTATGATTTCGAATTCCATGATTGGCTCAAGAATAACTGGAGAAGCTTCCTGCATACCTTTCTTAAAAGCCATGGATGCTGCTATTTTAAAAGCCATTTCAGACGAATCAACAGTATGATATGAACCATCATATAAATTTACGCTTACATCTACAACAGGATATCCTGCAATAACACCTTTCTGTAATGCTTCTCTTACACCTTTTTCTACACCTGGTATATATCCTTTGGGAATAGCTCCTCCAAATATACTGTCTTTAAATTCAAACCCTCCACCGCTTTCCAGTGGTTTGATTTCAAGAAAAACATGACCATACTGGCCTCTGCCACCTGATTGCTTTTTGTATTTATATTCAGCTTTTGCATCCTTTCTTATGGTTTCTTTATATGCTACATCAGGTGTTACGAACTCAGAATCAACATCAAACTTTTCTTTTAACTTTTCTTTTATGATAGATAAGTGAAGTTCTCCCATGCCCCAGATAATATTTTGATGTACTTCCAGGTTTAATTCCTGTCTTATAGTTGGATCTTCCTGAATTATTTTGGAAATACTACTGCTTATTTTTTCCTCGTCACCTTTACTTTTTGGTGTAACAGCTTTTGGGTGAGTCGGGGTAAAATATTCTGTCGGTGGTATTTTAAGAGGTTGTTCCTGTGTAGAAATTGTATCATCATTTAAAATATCCATGATTTTAGAAACAGCGACAATATCTCCACACGAAGCTTCGTCTATTTCAATTTGATTTTTCCCCTGAAGCTTAAATAAATTAGTGAATTTATATGTTTTCTGTGAACTTGAAATATAATAACTATTATTTACTTTAAATGTCCCGGAAAAAATTCTGAATATTGATAATTTGCCTATATATGGGTCTGCCATTGTTTTAAAAACATATGCCAGAGGTGGTCCGTCTGGAGAAGGTTTTATTTCAACCTCTTTATCTTCTTTTAAATCTCTGGCTTTTATTGGCTGTATATCAAGAGCCGACGGAAGCAGGTAATTTATATAATCCATAAGAATATCTATACCTATATTTTTGGTTGCAGAAACAGCAAATACAGGTATTACTTTTCCTTTTACCACAGCTTGTTTAAATACATTATTTATTACGTCATTGCTTATCTTTTCACCATTCAGATATTTATTAAGAAGTTCATCATCTGTTTCTACAATAATAGATTCTATTAGTTCATTATGGTAATTTTCAATTTTATCCTTAATATTTTCATTTATTGAAGTTTTTGTACCAGAAGGATTTTTATCTTTGTAGTGGTAAGCCTGATTCTGCAATATATCAATAATACCGGAAAAATTTTCTCCGCTGTCAACCGGTGCTGTGATTGGAACAAGGTTAAGATTGTATTCATTTTTGATGTCATTAATTACCTTGAAATAATCAATATTTTCAAGGTCAAGTTTGTTAAGTATAAAAAATGCAGGCCTGGGATTTTTGTCAAGTAGCTCTATGACTAATTCAGTTGGTGCCTGAACACCTGATTTTGCATCAACAACCAGAAGTGCACTGTCAATTACTTTGATAGCAGCCTGGGTCTGGCCTATAAAATCCATATAACCGGGGCAATCTATAAGATTGATGTTAAAATCTTTCCATTTATAACTGAGAATGCTGGAATTTATACTAAATCCTCTTTTAATTTCAAGTGAAGTATAATCTGAAATTGTATTTTTTGTTTCTATGCTCCCCAGTCTGTCAATTGTTCCGGAGTTATATAGAAAACATTCTGCAAGCGAAGTTTTGCCGGTTCCGTTTCCAGAAATCAGGCCTATTACCTTATTATTAGAACAACTTTTGCAATCCATTAAAATCCTCCCGGGTAGTGTAATTATTATTATAGAAGTAAAAGTAATAGGAGAAATATATCATAAAAAGTCTTATGTGTAAAAGCAATATGATACACTCAGAAGTAGTAAATAGCCTGGTTTATAATATTATTTTACAGTTATTTATATAAATTTATATGATATAATTTAATGTTGTTTATTTCCAGTATTTTTAATAGTAAAATATATTTTTTACTAATTAAACACGAGCAAAATAATAAAATAAAAAGTCAGGAGGTTTATTAGCAAAAGGTGTTTTAATAATTATGCGGCACTGGCCGGTTGATAAGCCGGGACAGCGAAAAGTGCTACCGCAAATCTGTTTATTGCAAATTCATTTGGAAGTAAAACAAAAAGTTTTTTAATAATTTATTTCAATACCAATCCTCCTGTAGAAAATAATCAAAAGGTTTGAGAGTATGTCTTTAGGAGTGGTAGTATAATAATAATAATAGGAGGTGTTTAAAATATGGAAAAGGAAACATTAAAAGTCAAAGCCAGTCTGGCTCAAATGTTAAAGGGAGGGGTTATAATGGATGTAACCTCACCAGAGCAGGCAAAAATTGCAGAGGAAGCTGGAGCAGTTTCGGTTATGGCACTCGAAAAGATTCCCGCAGATATAAGATCAGAAGGTGGAGTTGCGAGGATGTCAGACCCTGAAATTATAATAAAAATAATGGAAGCTGTATCAATACCGGTAATGGCAAAAGTAAGGATTGGTCATTTTGCAGAGGCTCAGATCCTGGAAGCCATAGGAATTGATTATATAGATGAGAGTGAAGTTTTAACTCCTGCTGATGAAAAAAACCATATAAATAAGTGGAATTTTAGAGTACCATTTGTATGTGGAGCAACAAATCTGGGTGAAGCTTTAAGAAGGATAGGGGAAGGTGCAGCAATGGTGAGGACTAAAGGCGAAGCAGGGACCGGTGATGTTGTAGAAGCAGTAAAACACATGAGAAGCATAAAAGATGGCATAGCAAGAATTGCTTCCATGCCGGTAGAAGAACTAATGACTGCTGCTAAAGAACTCGGAGCTCCTTACGACCTTGTTTTATATGTGCATGAGAATAAATGTTTACCTGTAGTTAATTTCTCTGCTGGTGGAATTTCTACACCGGCTGATGCTGCTCTAATAATGCAGCTTGGAGCTGACGGTATATTTGTTGGTTCAGGAATATTTAAATCTGAAAACCCAAAAAAAATGGCCCGTGCTATTGTTGAGGCAACTACTCATTATAATGACCCGGACATACTGGCGAAAATATCCAGAGGACTTGGTAGCCCTATGAAAGGAATTTCTGTATCAACTCTTTCAGATAGTGAAGTAATTTCAAATAGAGG
>JAQVEM010000011.1 GCA_028697935.1 Actinomycetota bacterium | reverse complement strand
ATGAAGCTATGGAAAAAACAAAGATATCATATCTTTCAAAAAGGAGGTTCTCAGAACTTTCAGGTGGAGAAAAACAAAGGGTTATAGTTGCACAGGTGCTTGCACAGAATAGTCCGGTACTGCTTCTTGATGAACCTACATCTCATCTTGATATCAACTTTCAGATTGAATTTATGAATCTATTTCTGAGCCTGAATAAAAATGAAAATAAAACACTAATAGGAATTTTTCATGATATTAATCTTGCTATACAGAATAGCGAAAAAATAATTCTTCTAAAAGAAGGGAGAGTTTTTAACTCCGGCAGGGTAGAGGAAGTAATAACAAGAAGCAGTATAAAAAGTGTTTTTGGAAGCGATGTTTTTGTAGGTAGAAATCCTGTAACAAGGAAGCTCTATGTCAGCCCTATTTTTAGCCCGGCTAACAATGATAGTATGGTAAATTCCTGTCCTCCGTTGAAAAAAACTATAAAAGTTCATGTAATAGGTGGAGGGGGTGCGGCATCGCCGGTAATTAATTTGCTGCACAGTAGAGGCTATAATGTATCGTGTGGAGTAATAAATACTCTTGACACTGATATTGAAACTGCCGGTATGCTGGGCATTCCTTATGTGGCAGAAGCTCCGTTTTCTCCGATAAGCACAAATTCGCAGGAGAAAAACCTCCAGTTTATAAAATCTTCAGATGTACTGGTTCTTCCAGGAGTGGAGTTTGGGCCGGGAAATTTTTCTAATCTCGAGTCTGTAATGGAGGCAGTCAGGATGAATAAAAAAGTAGTAATAATAGATGAAAAAGAAATTAGTCTGAGAGATCATACAGGCGGTAAAGCAACAGAGCTTTACAGGAAAATAATAGAAAGCGGCGCAGTAGTTGTAAAATCCGGGGGTGAAATATTAAATTACCTGTAATTATTTATGTTTAATAAAATATTTTCGGGCATGAGTTATAATAAAATGCAGACTATAGTAAAAATATAAAAAAGACTGAACATTAAATAAAATTATTCTGTAAATATCTTATATTAAATTACAGAAAATATTTTACATAATCTATTAAATTTAAAATTAGATTTGATTTAAAACAGGTTTAAAAATAACTAAAAAGCGAGGTTTTTAATAAAATGAATGAATTTTCTAACACTGCTTCAAAGAGAAAAGATAAAAAAGGTTTAATATTGGTAAATACCGGTAATGGTAAAGGTAAAACCACAGCTGCGATGGGCCTTGCGCTGAGGGCGGCTGGAAACAACATGAGAGTTCTGATCTTGCAATTTATAAAAGGCTCCTGGAAGTCAGGCGAGGTTAAAATTATGGAAAAATTAAAGCCTCTTATCGAGATAGAACAACTCGGTACAGGATTTATAAAGTTTGTAGATGGGAAACCCTCGATATCGGAAGAAGACAGGATAAACGCAGAGAAATCCTTTAAATATACAAGTGATAAGATTAAATGCGGGAAATATGACATGGTTATACTTGATGAAATAAACAATATGATTGATTATGGACTTTTAGCAATAGATGATGTAATAAATCTTTTAGAAAATAAACCGGAAGAGCTTAATGTAGTGTTAACAGGAAGGAATGTTCATCCCGAGCTTATAAAAATTGCTGATACTGTAACAGAAATGAAGGAAATAAAACATGCCTACAACAAAGGTATAAAAGCGAGAAAAGGTATTGAATACTGAGTAAAAGATTCATAGAGAAATCTATTTTAGCCTGTGAAGGATATATTATTTGTAAAGGAGCTATTATGGAGTGCAACAGGGAAGAAAATTCAGGAAATTGTAATTGTACTTATGAGTCCTGTTCGAGGAAAGGTAAGTGCTGTGAATGTATAGTTTATCACAGAAGAATGGGTGAGCTCCCTGCTTGCTATTTTGACAGCAGGGCTGAAAGAACATATGACAGGTCTATAGAACATTTTATTAGATTAAACAGCTAAGTCAGAAACATAAATTTATTTCAGCTTATACCTGTACTTATAATAAATAAATGGTGTTGTTAATTAATATAATTAATTTAATAATTAACACTGTGGGTGAACCCCTTCTGTTGGGCACCAAATTAACTAAGTTAAAATCAGCTGATATCAATTAGTTAAACACTAATTAATTAAGAATTAATGGCAGAATACATAAATAAAACTGAATTTAAAACGAAAGTATGTAAATTTTACTGCCTTTGGAAAGAACAGACTGATGGAATAATAATTTTATTTCTTGGAAATGAAAAGAGGTATTTTAAGGAGTTTATTAGAAAAATAGAAGATAAATACCGTGAGAAGGAAAAATTTTTAACAAGAAGTAAAAAATCCGGAGAAATTGAGGAAAAAGTCACCGGATATCTTGATGGAAAAGTAAAAGACCTGAATCTTAAGGCCGAATTTTTAACAGGAACCCCATTTCAGAGGAAAATATGGGTAGCAACTACCAGTATTCCTTATGGAAAGACAGCAAGTTATAAAGAAGTAACTGAAATTGCTGGATATAAGAAGGCATGGAGGGCTGCTGGAACTGCACTGAATAAAAACCCTGTGCTGCTGATTATACCCTGCCACCGTATTATTAAGAGCGATGGTAGCTATGGCAGTTTTGATGAAGCGGAAAAGTTAAATTTAAAGAAGTATCTGATTAATCTTGAAAAAAACTATAGAATATAAAGTATAATAGCATATAAGAATATTTAGCAAATAGTCATATCCAGGAATAGTTATGGTAAAATAGTTTAAGAAAAAAATATTTTAATAAAAGGCAGGAAAGGATACAATGTGGCCGGTTTCTTAGAAAAAATAAAAAGTTTTTTTACCATGCCAGCAGAGGATTCCAGTACCCGGTTTATTACTTTTACTGTTAAGTGTAAAAGATGCGGGGAAGAAATTAAGGTAAAAGTTAGAAAAGACAGCGATCTATCAAGAGTTTTTGAGGATGAAGGACCGCAGGGTGCAGAGTATTTTCTGAGAAAGGAAATACTGGGTGAGAAATGTAACAACCTCATATATATTGATGTATATTTCGGGCCTGGCCTGAACGTTATCTCCAGAGAAGTAAAAGGTGGAGAATTTGCAGATTAATACTTAGATAAATGTTATTTTTATGTTACAATCTGAGTGTTATTAAAAATATATTTCTTGTGATAGTTGTTTTAAGATGGACCTTTCTAAGGATTTAAGTGTTATAGTTCTGGCTGCTGGAAAAGGTAAAAGAATGAAATCTCAAACTCCTAAAGTTCTGCACAGTATTTTAGGACGCCCAATGCTATATTATGTTTTATCTACTGTAAGAGGATTAAATCCTGCAAATATTTTTACTGTTGCTGGCTACAAAAGAGAGGAAGTGAGCAATTATGTTAAAAATAATTTTCCTGAAGTTAAAATTGTTGTGCAGGAAAATCAGCTTGGTACAGCTAATGCTATTTACACTGTAAAGGAAAAAAGAAATAGTCTTGCTAAAAATACTATAATTATTTCTGCTGATACGCCTCTTGTAAGTTTAGAAACTTTAAAAAAGCTGGTGCATAATAAAGAAAACACAGGTAGTGTGGTAAGCCTTGTAACTGCTGTAGTTCCTGATCCGGAAGGATATGGAAGGATAATAAAAGATAGAAAAGGGAATATAGTAAAAATTATTGAGGAAGCAGATGCTACTCCTGAAGAAAAAAAAATAAATGAGGTAAATACCTCTATTTATTGTTTTGAAACAGAGTCTTTATTTTACTATCTTGAGAAGATTAAAAGTAATAATGTTCAGAATGAGTATTATCTTACAGATATTATTGAGATGCTGGTAAAAAACGGAGAGAAAGTTAGTTATATTAGAATTCCGGATTACATAGAAATTACAGGTATAAACGACAGAGCCCAGCTCTCAAAGGTTGAAAGCATTATGCAAAAAAAGGTCAATGAAAATTTTATGAAAAATGGAGTTACTATAAGAAATCCGGAATCATGTTATATTGAGAGTACTGTAGTAATTGATAAGGATGTTGTCATTGAGCCTTCATGTCTTATCAGGGGAGAAACTGTGATAGGAGAGAATTCTATAATTGGTCCTTTCTGTCAGATTATTGATTCGGTGATAGGTGAGAGTTCAAGAATAAATTCATCACTAATAGAAGGTTCTAATATTGGTAAAAATAGTAATATTGGGCCATTCACTTATATAAAACATGATACAATAATTAAAGACAGCGAAATTAAAAAATAAATAAATTTGAGGTAGGAGAGATATGAAAAAAAGCCAGGATCACAAAAGAATGATGCTCTTTTCAGGTTCATCTTACCCGGCTCTTACAGATAGGATTGCAGAAGAGCTTGGGATAAGTGCGGGAAAAGTTACCAGAACCAAATTTAAAAATGGTGAAATTTACGTGAAATTTGAAGAAAGTGTAAGAGGAGCAGATGTTTTTGTTGTACAGACCTGTTGTGAACCGGTAAGTGATAACATTATTGAACTACTGATAATGATCGATGCTTTAAAAAGAGCATCTGCCGGGATGATAAACGCTGTAATCCCACATTATGGATATGCCCGTCAGGATAAGAAAGCAGAAGGAAGGGAGCCAATAACAGCTAAGTTATTCGCTGACCTGCTTTCTGTAGCAGGAATTGATAGAGCTATACTTATAGATTTGCATTCTGCTACAATACAGGGTTTTTTTGATATTCCTGTTGATCATATTACTGCTATACCAATAATAGCTAAATATTTTAGTGAAAAAAAGATAAAAGATGGTGTTGTGGTAAGCCCTGATGTAGGGGGAGTAAAAAGGGCGAGTATCTTTGCTAAAAGACTCCATCTCCCGCTGGCGATACTTGATAAAAGAAGACCTGCTCCAAATGTGGCTGAAATAGAGCATATAGTCGGAGATGTAGATGGTAAAGAAGCAATATTATTTGATGATATGATAGATACTGGAGGGACCCTTTTTAAAGCTGTTGATATGCTGTTGAGGCATAATGCGAAAAAAGTATATATTGGTGCTACACACCCTATATTTTCGGGTGATATTATAGATGAATTTGAAGAATCGGAAGTTGAAGAAGTAGTTGTTGCAAACACAATCCCTATAAAAAAGGAATCCAGTAAAATAAAAGTTTTATCCATTGCTCCTCTTCTTGCAAAAACTATAAAAAAAGTTTATCATTGCAAATCTGTAAGTGAATTATTTAAAGGTGAAAATCTGGTTTAAGTAAATCTAAAATTGAAAGCAGGTGTTGAAATAAATGAGAAATATTATTATTAAAGTAGAAAAAAGAAATGAAAAAGAAATTAAAAGTAAAGCACTTAAAAGATTGAGAAAAAACGACTATATACCGGCAGTTATATATGGTTTAAAAAAAGAACCGGTGTGTATTAAGGTAAAGGAAAAAGAACTGAAGGATCTTTTAAAAGGAAAAAATATATACAGCATGATTTTTGATATGCAGATAGAAGATAATGGAAAGAAGGGTGAAAAAGAATCAGTTCTGGTAAAAGATTTTCAGATAGATCCAATTACAGGAAAGTTTTTGCATCTGGATTTTTTAAGAATAGAGATGAAGAAAGAAATTGAAACAACTGTTCCTGTCCATATTATTAACGAGGAAATATCAATAGGTGTTAAAGAAAAGGGTGGCGTTCTCCAGCATGGACTGAGAGAACTTCGTGTTTCTTGTCTGCCAGGAGATATTCCAGAACGTATTGAATATGATATTAAAGAACTTGATATGGGCTCCATAGTTAGAGTTTCTGACATCTATGTTTCTGATAATGTAAAAATATTAAATGACCCCGAGGAAGTGGTTGTTTCGATAATTCATCCGACGCTGTTAAGAGAAGAAGAAGTTGCTCCTGAAGAAGAGGCTGAAAAAGTTACGGCTGAACCTGAGGTAATCGGCAAAGGCAAAGAAGAGTCCGGTGGAGAAAAAGAACATTCAGAGTAGAAAACCCGGGGAAAATGATTGAAATAATTGCACTATGATTTTAATTGTTGGTCTTGGCAATCCAGGTAAAAAATATGAACTTACAAGGCATAATATAGGTTTCAGGATTGTTGATAGGTTTGCAGATAGTCTTAAGGAAAAAAGCTGCTACAGGAAATTTAACTCCCGGGTTATTGAATCATCTTATAATAATCATAAAATAATAATTTTAAAGCCAATGACGTTTATGAATTCCAGTGGTGATTCTGTAAACTTATGTTACAGGTTTTTTAAAAATGAGATAAGCTCAATACTTGTAGTACATGATGATATTGATATTGAGACTGGTAGAATAAAGCTAAAAAAAGGTGGAAGTACTGCAGGACATAAAGGTCTCGAATCCATAGCAGAGCGCCTGGGCAGTTTTGATTTTGATAGGCTGCGGTTTGGTGTTGGAAGACCTCCAGTGGGAAAGGATGCGGCTGATTACGTACTTGAAGAATTTAATAAAAAGGAGAAAGAAGAAGTTGATTTTGCTGTACAAAAGGCAGTTGATATTATAAAAGATTACATATCTGAAGGTATTGAATATGCTATGAATAAATATAATTGAAAAATGGTATATAAATAGTATCTAGAGAAGTTTGGTTAAAGCATTCCTCCAGGTAATTTTGACAGAGTTGATATTTATTATAAGTCTTCTTTTATATAATGGATTTAAATCTAAAAACAATCTACTGATCTGCCTGTTAATTCAAGAAAAAAACAATTTTCAAAATAACACAATAACACGACGCACCGGGAATATTCCGTGATATAGCCAGGAAATTCTGGATAGTTTTTTATATAATAATCATTATGGTGATTTTAATATATTTATTTATTTTAAATTAGTGAAGCAATCATAAAAATGTTTCTGGATAATTTTATACTTGAAAAACAGTGGCAACAGTTTATAAAAAAATATAAAAATGTAAAAAATGGTGGGAATAGTGGTAGAGAAGCTATCCCTCGTACGCTTATTGCTGATAAAGATATATGGCCCTTTATAATAAGTGCCTTCTTTAGATGTACTAATTTTCCTGTTCTTGTTATTACTTCAACCCACGAAAGAGCATTTAAACTAGAACAGGAAATAAAATGTGTTATTCCTGATGTAGAAATATTGAGTTTCCCTTCTATTGGCAACAGTATTTTTTATAAAAATAAAATTACTCCCGCAGAAAATCTTACAAAAAGGTTAAACGTGGTTAAGAATTTATTATTTGCTGATAATAATTCAAAACCACTTTTAATTATTGCTACCAGCAATTCATTAATAAATTTAATGCCTGTTTCAAAGATTAATGAGATGAAAAGCATAGAAATATCTACAGGAAAAGAATATAGCAGGGAAAAATTAATATCTGAACTTATTGATAGTGGCTATGAAAGGGTGAGCAGAGTTTATGATTGCGGAGAATTTAGTGTGAGAGGAGAAATCATTGATATTTTTGATGTAACAGGTAAGAATCCGGTGAGAATTGATTTTATTGGTGATGAAGTTGAAAAAATATTTTTTTACGAGATAAGAAATCAAGAAATTGTCGAACAGCTGAATAATATAACCATTTTTCCAGATATAAATCCCTGGGAGATAAAAGAAGTTAACAACGCAGGAAATACAGACCTGGCTTCGGGTTATGCTGTCAGAGCTGTTTCTCTTATTGATTTATTGAATAAAAATATACCGGATTTCACTGTTCTTCTCTGTGATCCTGTAGAAATTTATCTAAAAGTAAAAAGTGATATTGATATTCTTGAAAGAACTTTTGAAAAGGATAGAGATACACTTGCGGTAGATAGCAAAACTATTATGGATTTTTATCTGGTAGAAAAAGATTTTATTGAGAAAATAAATGAAAATCAAAAGTTAAATATAATCTCGACCAGCAAAGAAGCTTATGATGGAAGTGAGTTCAATCTAAATAAGATAACCAGGCAGAAAAAAAGCTACGGAAGTTCTGTCGACTTTATACGTAACATTAAAAGTGATTTAAAGGAACACAGGAAAGTAGTTATATCCCTGGATAGTAAAGATAGAAGAAAAAAAATAGAGGAGCTGCTTTTAAATAATTCAGTATCATATGCTTACCCTGAGATTAATGACCATGAACCCGGAGCTGATAAAAGTATTAAGTATAGTATGCTTCAATCTGATATCGTGAATATTCTGGATAAGCGTCTGTACAGTGGATACCAGAGTACAGATATTTCGCTGTATGGAGAGCTTGATATTTACGAACAAATGCAGCATCAGATATCCGAAAGAGAAATTTTTCCTGATAGTGATTTAAAATATTTTAAACCAGGCGAATATGTAGTACATAAGAACCATGGTATAGGTAGATATGTTGATATTATTTCAAAACAGGTTGATGGATGTAAAAGGGAGTATTTCCTTATAGAATATGCAGGCAATGATAAATTATATGTCCCCACGTGGCAGGCTGACAGATTAAGCAAGTATATTGGCGCAAAAAAACCCGTTGTGACGCTCTTAAATTCAAGGCAATGGGAAAGTACTAAAAAAAGGGTAAGAAAATCAGTACAGAAACTTGCAATTGACCTTGCTAAGTTATACGCAGAAAGAAATTCTATCCACGGTTACGCTTTTCCTGTTGATAGTCCCTGGCAGAAGGAAATGGAAGATTTATTCCCTTTCACAGAAACTCCTGACCAGATTAAAGCAATAAACCAGGTAAAAAGCGCAATGAGCAGACCGGAACCAATGGACATGTTAATAATTGGTGATGTAGGGTTTGGTAAAACAGAGGTAGCTGTGAGAGCTGCTTTTAAAGCAATAGAGAGTGGGAAACAGGTTATGATGCTTGTCCCGACAACAATCCTTGCCGATCAGCATTACCAGACTTTTAGTGAAAGGTATAAGGATTATCCTGTGATTCTGGAAGTTCTGAGTAGATTTAAAACAAGGAAGAAGCAAAAAGATGTAATAAAGGATTTTAATGAAGGTAAAATAGATATGATAATAGGAACACATCGTATTCTTCAGGATGATGTTAAACCCGGGGATCTGGGACTTTTAATTGTGGATGAGGAACAGAGATTTGGTGTTAATAGTAAAGAAAAAATAAAGTTATTAAAAACCAGAGTTGATGTACTTACTTTAAGTGCTACGCCGATTCCAAGAACTTTATATATGTCTCTTGTTGGAGTAAGGGATATGGCCTTAATTGAAACCTATCCAGAAGGCAGAAATCCCATAGAAACTTTTGTGGGAGAAATTAATTATGGGGTAATAAAAAGAGCTGTCGAAAGAGAGCTGGCAAGAGGAGGGCAGGTATATTATGTGTATAACAGAATAAATGGTATAGAAAATAAAAAAATACAGCTGCAGAATCTTATTCCTCAGGCAAGAATTGCTCTTACACATGGAAGGATGGAGGGTACCAGAATAGAAAAAATAATGAGTGATTTCATAAATAAAGATTATGATGTACTGCTTACGACTTCTATAATAGAATCAGGTATGGATATAGGGAATGTAAATACTTTAATAGTTGAAAATTCACATCTTTTTGGACTATCACAGTTATACCAGTTAAGAGGGAGAGTTGGAAGGTCCTCAGAAATAGCATATTCTTATTTTTTCTACCCCGGTAAAAAGAACCTCAGTTTGCAGGCATTTCAAAGACTTAAGACGCTTGCGGAGTATACAGCGCTGGGCTCCGGTTACAATATAGCTATGCGAGACCTGGAAATAAGAGGAGCTGGAGAAATACTGGGGGCAAAGCAACACGGGCATATAGATAGTGTAGGTTTTGATATGTATTGCCAGATAATGAAGGAAGAGATTGAAAAACTAAAAGGCACGAAAGTTGAGGAAGATATTAATGTGCAGATAGACCTGCCTGTAAGTGCATATATACCCAGGAGTTATATTAAAAATGAAAAAGATAGGATAAATATATACAGAACGCTTGGAGATGCCAGGAGTCTGGAAGAAATAGATAAAATAAAAAAAGATATGATATCCAGATATAAAGAAATCCCGTATGTTGTAAATAATCTTGTAAATATTGCTAAAATGAAATATCTTTTAAAAAAGGTAAAAATAGAAAAGCTCGTCTTTAAGGAAGGGACTGGTATTTATCTAAAAAAGGTGAATTTAACTGCAGATAAAGTAAAAAAGTTAAGTAGTAAAAATAAAAATATATTTTATGAACCGGCTTTAAAGCGTGTGTTAATAAAAGAAGTTGATAAAGATATGGATCTGGATTTAGTTCTGGGCTGCCTGAATGATATAATAAGCTCTATGTAATTATATGGTATTTATAGGGTATTTACTGATATAATTGTGTATATTAAAAAATGGTAAAAAGAAAGAAGGTAAAGATTGAAAAGGTTCGTTACGATAGTAGCTATATTACTGGCTGTTATTTTTTTATCTGTGAGCTGCAGTAAAACAGTAGCCAGTGTTGATGGGATAAAAATAAAGCAGAGTGAAGTAGATGAGTATGTTGATATTGCAAAAAGCGCAGATACAAGTGGGGAGCTAGCTTCAAATGAAGAAAGTTTAAATAATTTAAAAGTAAATATTATTGATTCACTTATTGTTACAAAATTACTTGAAAAATATGCAGAGGAAAATAATATTACGGTGACTGATGAGGAGGCCAAAGAACAATTAAACTTAATTATAAATTCTTATCCTTCAGAAGAAGATTTTGAGAAAATACTAAAAGAAAATGATATTGATAGAGAGTTTCTTGAGAAAGAGTTAAGAAGTCAGTTGTTGACTGAGAAGATTTATAACAAAGTAACTGAAGATGTTATTGTTACTGATGAAGAAGTGGAACAGTATTATGAAGATAATAAAGAAACCCAATTCCTTGTCCCCGAGAGTGCAAAGGCAGCGCATATACTGGTAATGTTTCCCTGGAAAAAAGATAATTCTGAAGAAACGGAGGAGGGAAGGAAAGAAGCCAGAGAAAAAATAGAAATGATAAAGGAGAAACTGGAAAATGGTGAAGATTTTGAAGAACTGGCACGCACATACTCGGATGATGAAACTACTAAAGAAAATGGTGGGGATCTGGGTTATGTGTATAAAGGACAAATGGTTGATGAATTCGATAATGTATTATTTTCCCTGGACATAGGAGAAATAAGCGATATTGTTGAGACCGATATGGGATATCATATAATCAAGGTCTATGAATACAAGAAAGAATATGTTGAGGATTTTGAAGAGGTTAAAGATAGTATAAAGGAATACCTTTTGAGTTTATATAAAAATAGCAAGTGGCAGGATTTTATTTATTCTTTACTGGATAAAGCGAATATTGAATATTTTACAGAAATAAAGGGTTCTTTTAGCAGTACTGAAGAGAGTGACAGCGAGAATAACAGTGAAAATTCTGATGAAGGGAGTACTAACGGGGGTGTAGATGAAAGTAGCGATAAAATTCCTGCTGAAGATGACGTTACAAAGGACAGTAATGAGACGACCCCTGCTGAAAACTAAGGTGAGTGAGATAAGACTTGGATGTTAGCAATAATCTAAAGGACCTCGACAAGATTAATGACACTGGCAGGCTCTTTTCTATTCTTACAGATATTATGAAAAAGCTAAGGTCTCCTGAAGGGTGTATGTGGGATAGGGAACAGAATCACAAAACTATCAAAAGAAATCTGATAGAGGAGGCTTATGAAGTAGTAGAAAGCATCGAAAGTGATGATTCCAGTGGACTTAAAGAAGAACTCGGTGATCTGCTTCTTCAGGTAGTTTTTCATAGCCAGATTGCGGCTGATAACAAAGAGTTTGATATAAATGATGTAATAAGAGGTATTATAAATAAATTAATAAGAAGGCACCCCCATGTATTCCAGAATGAAGGTTTAAATAACAGCAAAGATATACTAACAAAATGGGAAGAAATTAAGAAAGAAGAAAGAAAGGAAAAAAAGGATAAATTCAATAAACCTGATTCAATATTCAGCGGAATACCAAGATCGCTTCCCTCACTTCATTTAGCTTTTGAAATCCAGAATAGAGCATCAAGAGTTGGATTTGATTGGGAAAATGCAATTGATGTACTTGATAAAATAAAAGAGGAACTTAATGAACTTGAAGAGGAATTTAAAGAAGGTCACAAAAGCCGTATTGCTGATGAAGTTGGTGATATTCTTTTTACTATTGTGAATTTTGGGAGATATATCGGGATAGACTGTGAAGAGAGTTTATATGAAGCCAGTAAAAAATTCATAAGAAGATTTGATTTTATGGAAAAATATGCTGTGGATAGAAATCTGGATTTTAAGAAGTTGTCGTTAAAAGAAAAAGATGAGCTATGGGAAATTGCAAAAAGAGAATTACCATGAGAAAGACTAAAATAATATGCACAATTGGGCCGGCAAGTAGAGATGAAGAAATTCTAAAGAAAATGATAACCGGCGGAATGGATATAGCCCGTATAAATACTTCACATAGCACTGCTGGCGAAGTTGAAGAGATGGTTGGAAAGATAAGGAAAATCTCAAAAAAATTCAATAAAAATACAGCAATTATGCTTGACCTGCAGGGATCCAAAGTCAGAGTCGGTAAATTAGAAGATAAGATAAAATTATCTAAAAAACAAAAAGTTATTTTTACTACTGATAGTAATTATAAATCAAACTCTGTAGATAATTATAATGTAATCAAAGTTGAATATGACAGGTTCATAGATGATATTAAAGAAGGCTGCAGCATTCTTATAAATGATGGCCTGGTTGAATGCAGGGTAAAGAAAATTGATAGACCTAAAAAAATTGCTGTATGCGAGGTTGTGACTGGAGGGATTGTTGAATCACATAAGGGAATTAATCTACCTGGAATAACGATAAGTGCAGATTCTATTACTGAGAAAGATATAGAATTTCTTGATCTGGGAATAAAACTCGGGGTAGATTTTGTAGCCCAGTCTTTTGTAAGAAATTCTGAGGATGTGGAAAAAATTAAAAAAATAATACATGATAAAAAGAGCCACATAATGCTTGTGGCAAAGATTGAGAAGCATGAAGCAGTAAATAATTTTGATGATATATTAAAATCAGCTGATGCTATAATGGTGGCGCGGGGGGATCTGGGTATTGAAGTTAATGCAGAAGATATTCCTTATCTTCAAAAAGAAATTATAAAGAAATCCAATATGGCAGGCAAACCAGTAGTCACTGCTACACAGATGCTGGATTCTATGATGAGAAACCCGAGACCAACCAGAGCAGAGGTCAGTGATGTTGCCAATGCAATTATAGATGGCTCTGATGCAGTTATGCTGTCAGGTGAGACAGCTGTGGGTGAATATCCTCTTGAATCCCTGGAAATGTTAACAAGGATTATTAGTAAAACTGAGATTACTCTGGATTATGATTTATTATTACGTAATATAAATATCAGGAATAAAAAACTAGAAGAAGGTTATGATGCTATAACTGGAGCAATAAGTTTTGCTTCCTGCGAAATTGCACATATATTGAATGCAAAAGCTATTATTTCTGCAACCGAGTCAGGGCATACTGCAAGACAGGTTTCTAAAAATAAACCAAAAAGTATGATAATAGGGGCAAGTTCCAATGATTGGGTAATAAGACAATTAATGATTAGCTGGGGTGTTGTTCCGGTAAAAGTAAAACCTGCCATAAATATTGATATGATGCTTAATGAATCTGTAAATGTTTCAAAGGGTCTTAAACATGTAAATGCTGGTGACTGCGTAGTAATAACAGCAGGAGTTTTATTGAATAAGCCCGGTAGTACAAACCTTATAAATGTTAAGATAGTGGAATAGATTAATTCTATACTTTATTTAATCTTCGGTAAAATGCAATTTCTTTAGCAGGTTATCTTCGCCTATAAGTGTAAGAACATCGTCTTCTTTGAATTTATAATTAACATCAGGAGGAGTTATTATTTCGTTGTTTTTATTTTTTATGCTTATTATAGTTACACCATATTTATTTCTTAGATTTAACTCCTTTAAACTCTTTCCCACCATCATTTCAGGTGTTTTTATCTCGACTATACTCATATTAGAACCAACACGCAGAAAATCAATAATGTTAGAACTCATTAGATTTCTTGCTACTCTTTCTCCCATATCCTTTTCCGGGTATACTACAGTATCTGCACCAACTTTTTGGAGAACCCTGCCCTGAGTCTTTGTACCTGCTTTAGCAATTATCTTTTTTGCTCCCTTTTCTTTAAGCAGCAAAGTTACAAGAATTGAATTCTGAATGTATTTTTCACCAATGCATACTATAACTGCATCGTAAGAGGGAATATCCATAGATTCCAGTATATCAGCATCTGTAGCATCACATTTTATTACATCATTTATCTCTTCAGAAGCTTTCTGGATTTTCTCTTCAGATTGGTCTATTCCAACAACAACATGCCCTCCTTCAATCAGTGTATGTGCTACACTTGAACCAAATCTTCCCAATCCTATTATTAAAAATTGCTTTTTCATTTTTATAAATTAAAAATTTACTGTATCCTCTGGATAGGTAATTCTATCAGCAACGCTCCGCATAGCTATAGCCAGGGATAAAGTGATGATTCCAATTCTACCAATAAACATTGTCACTATCAATACTATTTTACTTGCGGTGCAAAGCGAAGGTGTTATGCCGGTACTTAATCCTACTGTTCCAAATGCAGAGACAACATCAAAAAGAGCTTCCATTAAAGAGCATTTTTCAAATATAAGTAAACAGGTTGTAGAAATTATAACTAAAGTAACTGATGCTATAGTTACAGCAAGTGCCCTCTGCACCAGACTTAAAGGGATTTTCCTTTTAAACATAGCAACTTCTTTTTTACTTCTTAAAAAGCTTAAAGCTGCTGCAGCGACTACAGCAAAAGTAGTAGTTTTTATACCTCCTCCAGTACCACCGGGTGATGCTCCTATAAACATCAATATAACAAGTAAAAGCTGGGTGGCAGGAAATAATTTGCCAATATTAACCGTATTAAAACCGGCAGTTCTGGATGTAACAGATTGGAAAAAGCTTGCTAAAATTTTAATAGGTACTGGTTTATCTTTGATGGAATCAGGATTATTAAATTCAAGAACGAAAAACAAAAGTGCTCCTGTTATTATAAGAATGCCTGTTACTGTTAGAACCACTTTTGCATGTAATGAAAGATGTTTTCTTCTTCTAAAAGTAATAATTTCAGAAATTACAGGAAAACCAATTCCTCCTGTTATTATTAGAAACATAATTATCAAATTTAGAGGAATATCGGATACAAAACTTTCAAGGTTGTTTGAATATAAAGAAAATCCTGCATTATTAAAAGCGCTTACAGTATGAAACAGTCCAAAAGTCATCGATGTTTTTATCGGGTAAAGATGTTTGAAATGGAAAATTAAAGTTGTAATAATAAATCCAAAAAATTCTATGGTAAAAGTAGTTCCTGCAATTACCATAAAAAATTTTGATACAGAAAAAGTTCGTTCGGTTCCAAAACTTGTATCTATATAAAATCTATCTTTAATGCTGGTTTTTCTTCCCAGTATTAAACTAAAAATAGAACCAACAGTTATAATCCCGAGCCCGCCGATCTGTATCATTATAAGTATTGCTGCTTTCCCGATGTCAGTAAAATAGGTAGCTGTGTCCAGTACCAGAAGGCCTGTTACACAGATAGCAGATGTTGAAGTAAAAAGTGCATCTATGTAACTGATTTCACCACTCTGTGTTGCCTGAGGAATTAAAAAAAGAATAAGAGAACCAGTAAGTATAGCAAGTGCAAAACCGAGAAGAACCTGTTTTGCAATTTTATTCTGTGTTCTGGAGAAAAATAGTGGTATTTCTTTCATAGTATTCCTAAACCTGATAAAAATATTTTAAATTATATTCAAATCATATAAGCTTATATTTTAATTAAGTTACCTGTTAAAGACAATGATTTTATTTTTACAGTTTTATTTAAAAAAAGCTCAAAATATACAATATATATTGTATTATTCTGTCATGTGTTATAATTACTAAAAATAAGTGTTAAAGTACCAAATATTCATTTAGGCTAAAACAATTATAATAAGAAGTACAGTCTGACTAAAGTAGCAAATTTATAGCAGGAGTGTAAAAATGAGTAATAATGTTAAAATCGTAAGCAGATTGTCAAGAAAAACTAAAATAAATATTATAATTGTTTTATTTTTAATTTTTATTATAGTTGTTGTTTTAACCTCTATAAATCAGATAAAAGATATTATTGAAAAAAAAGAAAAGGTAGCCGAGCTGGAAGAGAAATTAAACTGGTACAGGAATGAAAATATCAGATTGCTCGCCCTTGAAAAAAGTCTTTATGAGGAAGAAGCAATAGAACTTGAAGCAAGGAAACAATTTAATATGACCTCAGGAGACGAATTAAATGTCTCTGTTCTTGTAAAAGATGACCCGTCAGCTGAAGGTTCAGAAAATAGCACAGGTTCTTCATCTGAGAAAGAAACTTATTCTGATTCTGATTTATGGGGAAATTTAAAAATCTTCTATAATAATGAGATTAAGGAAAATTAGCCTGGGTCGTCCGGGTTTAGCAAATGACGGCGGGCACACAGGTAGATATATGTAAATGAAGCATTTTTATTAAAACCCGCTGGTATCATTGTAAAAATAAGACAGACAGGTAGATATATGTAAATGAAGCTTGCAGCTATTGATACAGGCACAAATTCCACCAGATTACTTATATCAGATTACAATGATGGTAAGTTTGTTACGCTGGAGAGAAAAATGGAAATTACCCGCCTGGGGAGAGACCTTGATATAAATAATCATTTTATTTCCGCTGACTCTGCCAGAAAAACATTAAAAGTTATTTCCGATTACAGCCGGATAATGAAAAGTTATGACATTATAAAATACAGGGCTATTGGGACCAGTGCATTAAGGAAGGCAGTAAACAGTAAAGATTTTATTTCTCTGGTGGAGAAAGAAACCGGAATAAAAATTGATATAATAAGCGGGAGAGAGGAAGCGTTTTTAAGTTTTTATGGTGCTGTAAAGGGAGCTAATTTAAATTCTTCTAACAGTGAACACGGCCCTGATTACAGAATTCTGGTTATAGATATTGGCGGAGGAAGCAGTGAATTTATACTTGGAGACTGCGACTGTAATCTGGAGTTTACCGGTAGTGTAGATATTGGCTGTGTTAATTTAACTGAAAGGTTTCTGGATTCAGGCGTACCCTGCATAGAAAAAATAAATCAGATGCATAGCTACGTTAAAGAGAGGCTTGGAAGCACTATTGCAAGTATTAAAAGGTTTAAGCCTTTATATGTAATAGGTGTTGCGGGAACAATAACGACCCTTGCTGCAATTGATTTAAAACTGACTAAATATGATAGCGAAAAGATACACGGACATATATTAGACCGGGACAGGATTAAAGAAATCTATGATTTTATATGTGAGATGGATACCGAAGACAGGAAAAAGGTGACAGGGCTTGATCCAAAAAGAGCAGATATAATTATTGGAGGTATTGCAATTGTTATTGAAACTTTAAAGATGCTTGACTGTAAATCCATTTATGTCAGTGAAAAAGATATTCTGGATGGGATTATTTACACTCTTGCTGATTTCTGATAATATAAATCAGCAATTTTAATAAGAAAATCTTTATAAGCAAATTTTAGTAAGCAGACTTTGATCGGCTGATTTTGATAATATTATGAGTCAGTCAGTAATTTTAAGTTTGATACCTGCCCGAGTGGCGGAATAGGTAGACGCAACGGACTTAAAATCCGTTGGGGCTTTGCCTCGTGCCGGTTCGATTCCGGCCTCGGGCACCATATTAATCCGGGTTTTAAACTACTCACCACTTACTTTGTTGAAGACGGAGCTTCCCGGTCAATAGTAGTAATCTGCCAGATTTACCCGTGCTCTAAGGGTGGTTACTACCACGATTTTTCTTAAGTAATTCATCTCCCACTTATAAAAGATGGGAGAATTCTTGCCAGGCAGGGTTGAATATATATTTTCTTTAAATATAGCATTTCAGAATACTACATTTCAAGCTTTAGGTTCCTAAGTTTAGCTTATATAAGATGAGCTTTAAGCATGAGGTTTTTTGGCAGTATTTTTAGATGTAGCTTTATCTGTAGTAGAAGTAACTTTTTTAGTTTTATTTTTCTTATTCGTTTCAGGAACTTTCTCGGTTTTACCTCCCTTTTTTTTAGATGTTGTCTTTGCCGGTGTTATTTTCTCTGTCTTGTCTTCTATTTTTGCTGATGTAATTTTCTTTAGAATTTTTGCTGAATTATCCAGGTCTTCCAGATATCTGGTATTATCTGCAGCGCTAAATGGTTTATTACCTCGATGATAGCCTGTATCTGTAAAAGTTAGCTTTTTAAAGTCATTTACATCTCTTGTAAATTCCCGGGGGAGCATTTTTAAAAGGCTTATTGTACTAACATGCCAGTTTTTAAAGGCAGGGTCTTTGCTGTTAAGGTTTCTAAGAGTTTTAATTTCCCCCAGTTTTTTATTAATTTTTTCTAATAATTCTTTGTCTATCATTTCTTTGTTTATTAAAATTGATTTTCTTTAATTTTATCATATTCATGCACTATTAGGAATTTTAAATTAAATAGTCTTATTGATTTTTTTAAAAAATACTGGACAGATACCGGGCAAATCTAAAGTAGTTGCTAATAAATTACATATAAAAGGTTATAAATTTTTTAAAATTGAGATGTCCTACAAATCAATGAAAAAAAATGATAACATTAATAACCGAAAATAAAATTTATAAATGACTGAAGGGAGGAAACAAAATGAAAATTGAAAGTCCTGCTTTTAAAAACAATGAATTTATACCCCCGAAATATACCTGTGATGGTGAAAATATAAATCCTCCATTAATTATAAGCGATGTTCCCGAAGATGCAAAAAGTCTTGTTTTAATTGTTGATGACCCTGATGCTCCAATGGGAACATGGGTTCACTGGACTATATGGAATATTAGCCCTGATACAAAGGAAATTAAGGAGGATAGCTGCCCGCCAGGTGCAGTAGAGGGAATGACAGATTCGGGCAGGCCCGGATACAGCGGACCATGTCCTCCATACGGAACACATCGTTATTTCTTTAAACTTTTTGCACTGGATACTACTCTTGACCTTAATGCTTCTTCAAGAGTAGCTGATATTGAGCATAAAATGGAGGAAAATATTGTAGCAAAAGCACAGCTGGTAGGTTTATACAGACGTAGATAATTTTTTTTCTTGCGCTTATATGGAATGTAAATATAGTTTTCCGATATAGCTACGATATAGTTATATAGTTATGCAGTTGCGGATAATTTTTTTGCAAGCTTTTTAAATAAAAAGCATTTATATATGCCTTTTTACAAGTTCTATAAGTTCGGGAATCTTTTTTTCTAT
>JAQVEM010000126.1 GCA_028697935.1 Actinomycetota bacterium | reverse complement strand
GTTATAGTAGCATCTAAAAAATTCATTGCCGGGCTTCCTATAAATCCTGCTACAAACATATTAACAGGATTATCATACACTTCCTGTGGCTTTCCTGTCTGCTGAACAATCCCATCCTTCATAATAATTATCTTATCAGCCATAGTCATTGCTTCAGTCTGGTCATGGGTAACATAAACTATAGTGGCTTTGAGTCTATCGTGAAGTTTTGCAATCTCTGTTCTCATCTGAACTCTTAATTTTGCATCCAGGTTGGACAGCGGTTCATCCATTAAAAACACTTTTGGATTTCTTACAATAGCTCTACCAAGAGCTACTCTCTGTCTCTGTCCACCTGATAGCTGTTTTGGTTTTCTTTTAAGCAGATCTTCTATTTTTAGTATTTTTGCTGCTTCCATGACTCTTTTTTCAATTTCTGCTTTCGGGGTTTTCCTTAACTTTAAACCAAATGCCATATTGTTATAAACATCAAAGTGGGGGTAGAGAGCATAATTCTGAAAAACCATGGCTATGTCCCTATCTTTAGGGGCAACGCCATTGACAAGCCTGTCTCCAATGTAAATCTCACCCTCCGTTGGATCTTCCAGACCTGCGACCATGCGCAGCGTTGTGGTTTTGCCACACCCCGATGGCCCAACCAGAACTACGAATTCTCTGTCCTCAATTACACTGTTCATTTTGTTTACTGCAATTACATTTTCAAATTTTTTTGTAAGGTCTTTTAGAACAACCCTTGCCATTTTTTTCTCCTCTTTTAATAATTAATAATTACGAGCTAATTATAAAACAAAAGAAATATACTTTCTACATTAAAATGGATTTATTTCACCCGATATAATAACGAAGTCTGTCTCTATAATACTTTATAATATATCCTGATTTTATAATATATCCTGATTTTTATATGTACTATTAAATATCCTTACAAAAGTTTCAAGAAACCTTTTATTTATTTCCGGTAGTGCTATTGTCACTCTTATGTATCCTGGCATTCCCAGATTTTTACCGGGCCTGACTATAAAACCTGCCTTTAATAACTCTTCAATAATAATATCGCTTTTTCTACCAGTATTAATTAATATAAAATTCGCATATGACCTTATAAAATCTATACTATTTTCTTCCAGAATTCTGTAAAACCTTTCCTTTTCTTCCCTTACTTCACTCCTTATTTTATTTATATAAGATTCATTCTCCAGCGCTATGACTGTAGCTTTTTGTGCAACAAGGTTAACATTAAAAGGAAGCCTTATTCTGTTTAGAACGGAAATAATTAAAGGATTGGATATCCCATATCCAACTCTTAATCCAGCCATCCCATAAATTTTTGAAAATGTTCTTAATATCATAAGATTATTATATCTTGACAGGTATTTGATAGTATCAATTCTCTCCTCATCATTCATATATTCACCGTAAGCTTCATCCATAACAACCATAACATCATCCCTGATATTTTCCATCATATAATCAAATTCCTGTCTGTCTATTTTTGTTCCGGCAGGGTTATGAGGATTGGTAACAAACAAAATCCTTGTTTTGTCATTTACAGAATCTACCATTCTTTTTATATCCTGACTGAATTCTTTTAAGGGAATTTTAATTACATTTCCATTACATTTTAAAGCTGACTTTTCGTAAATTAAAAAAGCCGGGTCTGCAACTATTATGTTTTCCTCTGGCTCAATAAAACCCTCACATATCATTTCAATAATCTGGTCAATCCCATTTCCCATAATTATAGAGTCGATACTAATATTATATTTTTTACTGATTTTTTGTCTTACCTCCCTGCTCTCGCTGTCAGGATAATATTTTATATCATTTAAGCTTTTGTTAATTTCTTCCAGAACTCCGGGAGCGGGGCCATATAAATTTTCATTAGAAGCCATCTTGTTGACTTCTTTTAAATTATACTGCCTTTTTATTTCTTCTATAGTTCTGCCTGGAATATATTCAGGCATATTTAAAATCCATTGTTTGATTTTCATGTTTATAACCTTAAATCCACTTCTATTTTTATTTCTATTTATTTTTTATTTTTATTAAATCTCACTTTTACAGAATACCCGTGAGCAATCAGGTTTTCGAATTCAGAAAAAACTTCTATAGATCTGGCCTCCTTCTCCAGGGCATCTTTGCTATAAAAAGCGATGCTGCTTCTTTTTAAAAAATCGCTTACGCCAAGCGGTGAAGAAAATCTCGCATTACTATTTGTTGGAATAACATGATTGGTCCCTCCTGTATAATCACCTACTGCAACAGGACAGTAATTTCCTATAAATATGGCACCGGCATTTTTTATTTTTTTAAGAATTCTTTCAGCATTTTCTGTCATAATTTCCAGATGCTCGGGTGCTATTTCATTACAAATTTCTATAAGCAGATTTCTGTTTTTACTATAAATAATCCTGCAGTTTTTCTTAAGCGATTTTAAAATAACTTCTATATTTACTTTGCTACCGTATTCGTTAACAAGCATATCCAGATGTCTGTAAATATTTTCAATTGTTCTTTCAGCAGTGTTTATGCTATCGGTCAGTAATATACTCCTGGAATCAGGATCATGTTCAGCCTGTGAGATAAGATCGGCTGCAATAAAAGACACATCCGAAGAATCATCAGCCAGTATCGTTATGTCGCTCGGACCTGCAAGACTATCAATCCCAACATCACCAAACACTTTCTTTTTTGCTGCAGTAACATAGATGTTTCCAGGTCCTACAATTTTGTCAACTTTTTTTATGCTTTCACTGCCGTAAGCCATAACAGCTATTGCCTGTGCCCCTCCGAGTTTATATATCTCTCTAATTTTAAGCCAGTCACATAGAAACAGTAAAACCTGATTTAGAGTGCCATCCGGTTGTGGAGGTGTACATATAACAATTTCATTTACTTTTGCGATCACTGCAGGAATTACAGTCATGAGTACTGAAGATGGATATATATATCTTCCTCCCGGTATATATACTCCAACCCTTTCCAGTGGCCGTATAATCTGACCTATTTTTTTCCCTTTATCCGGCTTTATAATCCATGAACTTGTTTCCCTTTTAAACTGAGCGATATGATACTCTTTAATATTTTTATAACTGACCTTCAGTGCTTTAACCAGTCCGGGGAAAGACTTTTTAACATCAATTGCAGCAGAACTGATTTCCCTATCTTTTATTCTGATATCATCAACATTTTTTGCTTCAAAATGGTCAAACTCCTTGCAAAATTTTAAAACTGCCTCATCACCATTTGCCCTTACTTCTCTCAATATCGCACTTACTGTTTTTTCTACTTCCGGGGGAATTATAAAACCACCTGTTATGCATGCATCAATTTCATCAATTTTTTCAGGTTTATCTATCTTTAAAAAATCATAGTCCATAAAAAATACCTTTGATACTTTTAAATGTTTTTATTAATATACCTAAAGAAAATAAAATTAGCAAAATAAAAATATTAATAGAAATTAATAATAAAAAATTAAAATGCAAGAGCAATTAAATTCAAAACCTCAGTTTCTTCTACATGTTTGCTGCGGAACCTGCTCACTTTATCCCTATTTCCTTTTAAAAAAAGATTTTAATATAACTTTTTTTTATTATAACCCCAATATATATCCTGAAGAAGAATATTTAAAAAGGCTCGACGATGTAAGAACTATCTCAAAGATTTATTCTATTCCACTTATAACCGGAAAATATGAAGTAAAAGAATGGTTAAACCTGACTTCAGGCTTTAAAAATGAACCAGAAGGTGGTAAAAGATGCGACATATGTTTTAATATGCGCCTCAAAAAGACTGCTGCTGTAGCTAAAAAACACAGATTTGATATTTTTGGCACCACGCTTACTATAAGTCCACACAAGAATCAAAAAATAATAAACTCCCTGGGAGCCAGAATTGCAGCCTCAATAAAAATTGATTTTTATTATACTGATTTTAAGAAAAAAGATGGATTTAAAAAAACCATGGAATTAAGCAAAAAATTAAACCTCTACCGACAGGATTATTGTGGCTGCATATACAGTATGAGATAGAGTGAGATAGAGTGAAAGATAAAAATGATCAGGAAAATAGTTTTATTTTCCTGATCATTTACCAATCTTATTGATCATTACAATTATCACCTTATTTTATATAGCTCTTTATATTAGTCCTCCGGATTCCCCTCTTATTCTTCTACATTGTTTTCAATCTGCTTTTTTTCACTGAACTTTCTGGTCACATAATTGGCTATAAGCATTGCTGCTATTATGGTTACCAGATTTATAATATATACCACTTTTACTTCACCCAGAGGCGTATGAAAAGAGGTACTATCAATACGGTAATATTCAATAATTGTCCTGTAAATTGAGTATACTCCAAGATAAGTTGCAAATATTAATCCATCTGGAATTCTGCCAGG